>JBCBEA010000322.1:0-5280 GCA_038529195.1 Cyanobacteria bacterium J06600_6 | reverse complement strand
CTAAACTGCCCAAAAATCAAGTTTGATTAACTATCAATTTGAGAAAAATTTGGCAAGAATGTGAGATAGATCGCAGCTATATTCTGGCTTGCTGATTAGCTTGGAGAGGATAACCTTTGCAGAAATAGCTCGAAAATTAGGCGATGAAAAAATTACCTGACTGGATACCCAACTGTAATGCTTGGATGAGTGCCGTTTTACTCCTGTTGTTGGTGCGAGGGATGAAATTTGTGCTGCGAGAAACTTTTACTCGGATTAATTACGACGTGCTGAGAATGCTTTCCGATAAAAGTCATGTGGTGCTATATTTCTTGCTGTTACTGTCGCCAATTGTCATTATTGCGATCGCCCATAATTTACTCCATCTCTTTTTAGATCAATGTGTTCCTGATGTGCAGACTCCAGAAGTCCCTACCAATAATTCTCTATTTCCTGGTCTAATGAGCTGGTGGGAAGGACTCTATGGCTGGCTGGCGATCTCCCTCACCATCATTATCAGCACGGCGATCGCAATCATCCTGTTTTCTCCTAGCTACTACTTAACTGAGATGAATAGCTGGTGGCTAGGGACTAATAGTTTTTTTAGCCCCATTATGTTGATTCGTTTGGTTTGCGTTGCCTATCTCTATCAGTTTGAGCACTTGGTTCGCCAGCATTTGATTGCAGTTGGTGCCGGAACAGAAAATTAGCCTAATATCGATTAAATCAATTAAGTTGAGCTAAATTGCATAAAATCACTTCTGTAACACGTATTAATCAAGAGTTCGAATGCTGTTAGCTAGTTAGGGACAGATTCGGATCGTAATAGTGCAGATGATGCTTCTGGTGTTGTCTGCACTATACTTTTAAGAGATGTAAGCTGATAGCTACGAGCAGATTACTACATGCGGCGCTACGTCCCAGAAGTGGGAAACTAAGCGCCTTTGTCCGTTTCACGTTGTCTCCTTGTGGGATACTTCAAATCAGCAACGCCGTTTTTAGAAATGCCGAAGATATTTAATGCCAAAAAAGTTAGCTCATCTCGAATTCTCACTATTCCTATGGCGATCGCCTTAGCAAGCATATTCACCTCATGTAACTTGCTTCCTGTTTCAGAAGAACTGACGGCACAAGAAGACTTCTTTCTTGACGATCCCATGAGTCAGACATGGAACAGTCCCCTTGAAGTAGATGAAAGAACCTCTATCCATGCACGTAAGTTTCGTTGTGTGGGGGTTAAACGTGTTCGCTTAAAAGGTCTCTATTTCAAAGCAGGTGAAGTTACGACGACTACTGATGTTTATTCATCTAACTCCAGCAAAGATAATGCAGAGTCATCATCTTGTTTGTTCACTTTGTTTTTTGGTTCAGGATTCGTTCGCCCTTGGGTTGACTTTGCTTTTGCTGGTAGCCCCAATAGTGTGAGCGGTAACGCGAAGAGATTGCCTACAAAAGATAGCTTAGGATTCGATATTCAAGCAGATGGATCTTTATACCAAAACTACCATCTTCGTACTATTTCCGCACAAACATCGATTGAGAAAGGTGAATCAGAACTAGTCTACATAAAAATAATTAACTCTACTCCACCATATAAAATACCTGATTCAAAAAGATTAGTATCAATTCCCGAAATCAAACACTTTTCTAATATCTATCAAGATGTCGAGATTTTTGCCGTAGAATTAACCTGGTTAAATTAAGCTTCATCAATAAAAATAAGTCCTGCTGATTGAACAACAGGACTTTAATAGCAAGTAAACAGTAGATAATCGGGCAAATTTAACGAACCGTATCTGCCAACTGATCTACACGAATTGGTTTAACAAAATACATTTTGATTAGCTCTACGCCGTTAGAAATATATAGAGGTAGCTTACGCAAGAGTTTAACTGGTGCAAGTCCTTTAGAATTAGCAATTGCAGTTAATTTCTCATTGTTAGCGATACACTTCTCAAGACGAGGATAGAAGTCAGGATGTTCGATATCTAAAACTACAGGAAAGACTCTTCCTGCCGTGTTGTTAGTTTCTTTAATCACCAGCTTGTCATATTCACGAGCATCTAAACCAAGAGACTCATAAAAATGCGATCGCTGTACATCGTTGAGATACATAGTCGCAAACACTGAAAGTAGGAAGAAGCGACACCATAGTCTTGCTTTCCAGTCGTTTAAAAACTGTGGCTGAGACTTCATCATCGCATCAAAGAAATCACCGTGACGGTTTTCATCCTGACACCAGTTTTCAAAGAAGCTGAAAATAGGATAAATTTCGTGATCGGGATTGTTCTGAAGATGGCGGAAAATAGTGATGTAGCGCCAGTAACCAATCTTCTCAGACAAGTAAGTCGCGTAGAAAATAAACTTAGGCTTAAAGAAAGTATATTTACGACTCTTTGTCAGAAATCCTAAATCTAGGGAAAGATTGAAGTCAGACAACGCCTTGTTTAAGAATCCAGCATGACGAGCTTCGTCTCTCGCCATCAGAGTAAAGATTTCTGCCAATACAGGGCTACGGTCTTTTAAACGTCTGCCTAATTCTTTGTAGAGAAGAAAGCCTGAAAACTCGGCAGTACAAGAACGCTCTAGAAACTCGATAAACACCTTGCGAGTCTCACCACTAATGCTGTCCCAGGACTGTTGAAACTTTTCGTTTCTAACAAAATGATGGCGGTTGTAGTCAACACGAAACTCTTCTAAAATCGCCTGAAGTTCTTCTTCATTAAGCGAGATGTCCATGTTAGCCACCTCGTCAAAATCGGTGGTGTAAAAGCGAGGGGTGAGAATAGTTTCTTCCGCAGGAGATTTGACTCCAGGGCGTACTTCCTCAAACTGCGGTTTTTTAAGGCTGTCTACCATTATTAATACTTAAACTTTTTTCTATGAGGGTAATCTGTGACTTTAATTGCCATCATCAGAGGTTACTAAGTATTTATTCTCTAACAGTCGGCAAGTCTTTCAGCAATTTGTTAACGAATGTTTACTACTCGGCGATCAATGTCAACTAGCTACGTAGCTAATTTGCTGGTTCAAAGCTTTCGACTAATGTATTTTGGCTGATATATATTTACCAAGAGCGATTTGATCTCCATACCACAATCGCTAACTGCTTCAAACAAATAATCTGCTGTTATGAGTGCGTCCCAAAAATCTTTTTGTATTGAGCTGGAGATTTTAGTAACCACTTTCTGTTCCAGTTGTTCCAGGCGACATCTTCTCCACAAACCATAATCATATATTCAGGTCGGGAAAATTGTCTTTCAAACCAGCAATAATTTCTGGCGCTGCCTCTACAACAAACTGATGATGTCTGATTAACCTTTTAGGAGCTTATTGAGATTTTAGAAAATGATAAGTATCTTCGGGGGGTTTGTATCTGTTTTGGCTCAAAATACACAGGATTTATTGATTAACTCAGTTACACTAATATCAAATATTTTCTTGCCAATATAAGTAAGTAAGCGTTATTTTACTCTACAAAATATTATCTAATAGAAGTTGAGCTATGAGAGAAAATAAAAGTCTTTTTGATTCAGTAAATCTCTGAATATTTACAAGCAAAGTGATGATAATCTAAATATCATGTTTAGAAAAATAATTATTGTAATCAATAGCACAAACAAATTAAGTGCAAAAAAGGCGTTAGTAAAGCTTAAAGCTATTTAAGTTATTATTATTCCCCAATTTATTTTTTCAAAGAGTCAAAGACTGTATATAATCTGCAAAAGCACTACAATAGCTAGATAGTAATCAAGAGTCTAATATTTTTTAGATCCAAAATATACTAAAAATCTTATCCGAAAAATATTTTTATTTATTTATCAATATTATGAATACATTTAATCCAGGAGATAAAATACAGTCTCGATATCGTATTTTAAGTCAGCTGGGTTCAGGAGGGTTTAGTCGTACTTACCTGGCTGAAGATATTAATCGTTTTAACGAGCGTTGCGTTCTGAAGGAATTTGCACCGCAGATGAAAAAAGCTTCGGCTTTAAATAAAGCACAGGAGATGTTCGAGAGAGAAGCGGGGGCATTACATCGTTTAGAGCATCCCCAAATTCCTAAGTTTCATCAGATATTACGCTATGAAAATGCCGATAGCGAGTGTTTGTTTCTGGTTCAAGATTATGTGGAAGGAATCACTTATCATCAGTTGCTCAATCAGCGGTCAAAAAAAGGACATCAATTTAGCGAGCAAGAGATAGAACAATTACTGCTCAAAGTTTTGCCAATTTTGGAATATATCCATGGGGAAGGAATAATTCACCGCGATATTTCTCCTGAAAATCTGATGTTGAGTACGAAAGAGAAGCTGCCAATTCTCATTGATTTTGGCTGTATGAAAGAAGTAGAGAATAAAGCTCAGTTAGAGCTTTTGAGTGCTGATAATAAGAATTCAGTTCCCCTAATCGGCACCGCAATTGGCAAAGCTAACTATGCACCTCCCGAACAGGTAATGAAGGGTATAGTTTATCCACATACTGATCTATATGCTTTGGCTGCCACCGCAGTCGTACTATTGACGGGGAAAAAACCTCAGGAGTTAAGAAATAGCGTGAATTCGCAATGGGATTGGCAATCATTTGCGAACATTAATCCTCAGCTAAAAGAGATTTTGAGCAAGATGCTCCAGCCCAAGCCAAGCGATCGCTTTAACAGCGCTGCAGAGGTTCAGCAAGTTCTTCAAGATTATCTAGAAGCAGATAATTATTCAGTCAAAAAGCTGAATTCTCAACCTTTTGTGGGACAGCAAAATAAACTCGGTCGAGAATCGCTACGCCAGTATTTCAAATTAAAGTATTTGGGCTTGATTATTCCTGCTATCCTGCTCCTGCTGTTTGGAAGATTAATTTATCCTCGCATCGCCAATCAAGGAACATCTACTAGTAATAATGAGAAGTCGACCCAGCTAGACAATAAGTTAACTCAAAATTTTAGCCAGGGAGAAAAAATCTTAATTTCTCGTCTCAGCACCTCTGAAAAAGAAATGGCAACTGCCGCTTTTGCTCAAGGTAATTATCAGAAAGCAGCATCCCTATTTTCTGCTTCTCTTAAACGTAAGCCAAACGACCCAGAGGCACTAATCTATTTTAATAATGCTCTGATTGGTGCTGGCAAATCCCATCGCCTCGCTGTTCCCATCCCGACTGGAAATAATCTTAACTCTGCTCTCGAGGTTTTAAGGGGTGTCGCTCAGGCTCAAAACCAAATTAACCAGCAGGGAGGAATTGATAATACTCCGATAAAAATACAAATCATTGATGATGAAAATCAGCCAGAATTAGCTCAAGAAATTGC
>JBCBEA010000321.1:0-5288 GCA_038529195.1 Cyanobacteria bacterium J06600_6 | reverse complement strand
TTCGCTTAACTGGGATGCGAGGACTTCCGCCAACTCGCTTTTCCCCGAACGAGAGGGTCCCGTGACCAAAATATAGTTTGAAAATAAGGCTTGACACTTCAAGTGCCTAATCTCTCAAAAATTATTTTGGTCACGGGACCCTCTCGTTCGGGGAAAAGCGAGTTGGCTGAAGTCCTCGCATCCCAGTTAAGCGAATCGGTTACCTATGTTGCGACAGCCGCTATTGATGAAAGCGATCGCGAATGGCAGGCAAGAATTGAAAAGCATCAGCAGCGCCGACCGAGCAACTGGAAAACTCTAACCGCCAGTACAGATCTAGCAGCTTGTCTAGAGGGAGCCTCGACCTCAGAGTGTTTATTAATCGATTCTTTAGGCACCTGGATCGCCAACTTCATGGAATCCGATCGGACTCAATGGCAAGAGACTAGTAACCGTTTTTTGTCTAGTCTCAAAGCAACAGCAGCCACAACTATCTTGGTCAGTGAAGAGACAGGCTGGGGAGTTGTCCCAGCTTATCCAATGGGCCGTCTTTTTCGCGATCGCTTGGGGTATTTGTCCTGCCAAGTGGGCAATCTAGCCGACATAACCTATCTTGTTGCGGGTGGTCATGTACTCAATCTCAGCGCTTTAGGCGAACCCTTAAGCAAATATGGAATCCGATCGCCAAATTAAAACTTTCGCTGATTCTACAACTATGATCGAAGCAGGAGAGTATCTTATATGTCAAAGTGCTTAGTCAAGTAAACGTAAAGTACCGCCCAATATATTAATTTTAAAAACGTCTGCAAAACACTACTAATTATGCTTTGGCGAGCTAATTTAGAAAGCGTTAGTAATCAAAAGTTTATTGAAAATTTCTGCACTTCATCAATTCCGACTAGAGGAGTAAACAAAATGGCATCAGCAACAGAAGTCAAAACCTATCTCGCTCACTGGTTTCAGCTAGGCAAAAAGCTAGTTTGGCGTAACGGCGAGGCAGAGTTACTGCCCCACAAAGTTATTCAGGGAGATCGCTTTTCTCAGGAATTTGAGGAATGCTGGGCAAAAATTATGAGTATTGGTGGTCAAGACTGTTATTTAACTGGGGGAGAAGCGACAGTGCAGGAACTATTGAGTTCAGCCTGGGCAATCGATCAGTGTGCAAGATGCGCGATGCCAGTACCGATGGTGGAAACAGGAATTCAGCCTTTAGACTGTGCCTGTAGCGACCTTGATAACTGGCCGAATACAGAATTGCCGACACCACGCTCTCCAATTAGTAGTAAAAACCAATTGAATAGCATTAAGCAGCGTTTGAAAAACAAGTAGGCAGAGGGATTTGAGCAGTATTTTTGGAAGCAAGAACTAAATAAGCAATGACTACAATTGTTAAGCATCGTCGTACTGGGAACCAGTATATTCTGTTGGGAATTAATGGCGAGATTAATCAAGCCAATCCCTCTCGCTTTATCAGCGAGCTTTTTAACCAGGAAAAATCAGCAGTTGCTTATTCTGCATCCGTTTGCGATGTTCAAGGAAATATGTTCCTCGCCTATATTGATGACTTAATCGTTGTCGAGATTGACGGAGTTAAGCCAGCAGACATTCTGCCGAACGTAAAGGACGAATCTCGGTCTTCTGATGGCGATCGCGATTTTGCTGAGTTTGACTCTGAGGAATTTGACGACGATGATTTTGAGTCAGGGGAAATAGACGAACAACAGCCATTGTCTGCTTCTGGCGCAAGTTTAGATGCTCCTAATTCGGAAAACAGTGAGGATGAAGACTGGATCTAATTCCTTAGAATGCACTTTTTAGCCAGAAATATTATCACTTCGGCTTTAAGTTAACAAAACTTATTGTGTTTGCCCGAGGAATTAATTTTTAGTTGCGATCGCTAATGAGTCGCGAAAAATTGTCCAAATAAAATTTAGTTTGCTAAGCGTTGAATAACTTTATGCTGAAAGCTTATAGCGATATCCGTCGGCAATAATTGAACTTAAGTTTGCTAATTACAGCGAGCTGAGAAAAGACTATTGTTAGGGGATTTTTGTCAGTTTTAGGCCGGGGCAATTTTTTAAAAATCAGATCGACAGGCAGGAACGAATAACGGTGCTAGGATAGGTGCTGAGAATCATAAGATTAACGATTAAGTTTGAATTCAGTATCGAAGGTTTTTCCGTAGAGTATTGAGATAATTCTTTTCTAATAATCATGTCTCATTGAACACCGCAAGCATTGAACAGACAATCTAAACATATGTCAATTTATATCGGCAATCTATCTTACGACGTAAACAAAGAAGACTTGAGTGAAGTTTTTGGCGAATACGGCACTGTGAAACGAGTTCATATTCCTACCGACCGTGAAACAGGACGTGTTCGTGGGTTTGCCTTTGTCGAGATGGAATCAGAAGCAGATGAAGATAAAGCAATTGAAGCTCTAGACGAAGCAGAATGGATGGGTCGTCAGCTTAGAGTTAACAAAGCTAAACCTCGTGAAAACTCAGGATCTTTTGCTGGCAGCAGAGGTCGTTTCTAAAGCAAACAATTAAATTTAGCGATTGGCGCTTTTAGACAGAGCTAGAAATTCTAGAGTTACTGTTGAAGGCGCTTTTTTCATTTTTGTGTGCTAAAAACGGTGTAAACAAGAGCTATATCAGGATAGACAATCAATGCCGTTGGCAAATGCTAGAAGTATATTAAGACAGACAATCTTACTGTTTAATCCTCTACATAATTTAAAGTTAATGATCTCTCGTCATAATTGGTTTTTCGGCATCGCTTCTCTGACCGCAGTTTTTTGCGCCTCGGTTGATTCATTGCGACCTCAGGCGATCGCAATTCTCTTGGTTTTTTTGAGCTTAGTCTTGCTAGCTACTATAAGTAAATCAGCCAGTAACGACTTTAACTATCAGATTCAAGGCAACATCAGAAGTACCGTAATCTTGATCAGCCTAATTGTGATCTGTTTGATTATCCCCCAGGTAGAAACAGATATGGCGAATTTTAGAAGTCCGATTAATAACCTCGAAAATCGAACTCGTCTGACCTAATTTTTTTGCACAAGCGCCTTCAGAAAAGCTATACTCCAATCGGATTTAATAAATAATTTAATAAGTAATTAACCTCGAAAAAGCATGGTAGCGGTAGCAATCTTAGCAGCAGGACGCGGAACTCGCATGAAGTCCGACTTACCCAAAGTTTTGCACACATTAGCAGGGCGTTCTCTAGTAGAAAGAGTACTTGATAGTTGCAGTCTATTAGATTTGGATCGGCAGATTGTCATTGTTGGCTATCAGGGAGAGCAGGTCAAGCAAGCTTTTGAGCATCGCCCAGATGTAGAGTTTGTCGAACAGACAGAGCAGTTGGGTACTGGTCATGCAGTACAGCAGGTAATGTCAGTTCTGGCTGACTATCAGGGCGACATCTTAGTCCTTAATGGAGATGCTCCTTTACTGCGAGCCGAGACTCTAAAAGATCTAGTTGCAACTCACCAGAGCAATCAAAATGCAGCAACTTTGCTCACCGCTAATCTACCTAACCCTCAAGGATATGGACGAGTCTTTTGTAATGGTGACAACGTGGTCAGTCATATCATTGAAGATCGAGACTGTAACGTTGCACAAAAGCAAAATCGTCGGGTTAATGCGGGAATTTATTGTTTTAATTGGTCGAAGCTAGCAGAGTCTTTACCCAAGCTGTCTACCAATAACGACCAAAAAGAATATTATTTAACTGAGGTTGTTGATTATCTCAGTCCCGTCATGGCTTTTGACGCAGAAGACTATCGCGAGACAAACGGAATCAACGATCGCCAACAGCTATCCGCAGCTTACGACATTCTCCAGGCAAGAATTAAAGAAAATTGGATGAAAGCGGGAGTGACAATGATCGATCCCAGCAGTATTACGATCGATGAAAATGTCGAGCTAGAGCCTGATGTAATCTTAGAGCCTCAAACCCACCTGCGAGGCAACACCAAAATCGCCACCGGTAGTCGTATTGGACCAGGTAGCACTATTGAAAATAGTCAGATTGGCGCTAACGTGACTATTTTGCATTCAGTAATTACGGATGCAGACATCGCCGCTAACAGCAGAATTGGACCTTATGCTCATCTACGGGGAGGAGTAAAGCTGGGTGAAAGCTGCCGTGTTGGTAATTTTGTTGAGATCAAAAAAACGACTATCGGTTCTAATACGAACATGGCGCACCTATCTTACTTAGGTGATGCAACTTTAGGCGATCGCGTCAACATTGGCGCAGGAACAATCACTGCTAACTACGACGGGAAACAAAAGCATCCCACGGTTATTAAGCAGGGAACAAAAACAGGTTCTAATAGCGTTTTAGTCGCTCCTGTGACTTTAGGCGAAAATGTCACGGTGGCAGCAGGATCGGTAGTTACTCAAGATGTAAAAGATAATGCTCTGGTGGTAGCGCGATCGCGTCAGAAAGAAATTCCCGACTGGCATCAAGATTAGGACTTAAAAACTTAGAAACTCAGGTCAATCTTTCAAATAGAGTTGCCAAAATTGTATTAGAAAATAAAAATCCTTCGGGATCGCAAAGTCTGATTCTGCTGTATCTCGCTTCAGTAGGATCGTTTTTTAGCTGAACTGGGTGATTATGGCGATCAACTACCTCAATCCATTTTCTCTGACGGTAAGGAGTTATGGAATCTAAAATTACGGCTCGAATATCCTGACTAAACTGATTTAAATCAACTCCCTCGGCTAAGCGTAAACCCAACATCAGAGTTTCTAATAAATAGTCCGAGGCTTCAATCTCAGGCGCATTTATGACCGCACCATCATCAAGCCAAGCATAGTACTCTCGACGAGTGCGAGGACGACTAAACCGCTTTCCTGATACGTAGCTAGCTGCTCCCATGCCAAAAGCATAGTATGGCTTATTCTCCCAGTAAACGCGGTTATGGCGACACTGATAGTCCGACTGAGCATAATTAGAAACTTCATAATGCTCGTATCCTGCTGCGGTTAAAGTTTGCTGGGTTAAACGATACATTTGAGCCGTGTCATCATCGTTGGGTAACGGAGTTTCCCCTGGCTGATACTGTTTACCAAAGGCGGTAACAGGTTCAAGAACCAAATCGTAGCAGGATAGATGTCTGGGAGCGATCGCGATCGCCTTGGTCAAAGACGTCTGACAGTGTTCTAAGGTTTGGTGGGGTAAGCCAGAAATTAGATCCAAACTAAAATTATCAACCTGTAGCTGTTGAATAATCTCGATACTCCGCATTACATCTTCTAGAGTATGTGAGCGTCCACAAATTTTGAGTAACTC
>JBCBEA010000320.1:0-5294 GCA_038529195.1 Cyanobacteria bacterium J06600_6 | reverse complement strand
CTACTATTAACCGCAACAATTTCCGACCAGCCCTATACTGATGGCTTATTGTTTACCAATCAGGTCAATCAGCAACAGGAAAATACTTTTGGCACACCATCGACTTTAGATAAAATTATTCAGGTCGATCTGCGTCAGCCCGAACTCTATATTACTAAAGGGGTTGTAGCTTTTGATAGTGACAATACTGATATTGAATTTCAAGTTGCTGACGAAGCTAGCACCTCTACCCCATCAGCACCTAGCACTGCTAACTTTGATGCCACTCCTGGATCGGCGAATACTTTTGGTGGTAATGTAGTTTCCCAAGATTTTGATACGCCCAACGATAATTTAGCCACAAACCCCATTGATAGTAATCTTATTAATGGTTTAGAAGCGGGAGATATTGTCACTTTTGCTATTACCCTAGAAAACTTGGGTCAGAGCATTAGAGGTGCTTTTGATGTCACGGTTCAAGACGATCTACCTCCTGGGTTTGAAATTCCTAGTGGTGCGACGGGACTTAATCTTCAGGTTAAAGATGGTACGGGGGCAGTACTTCCTTCTGGCATCACAGAGTTGGCAGATAACGGCAATGGTCACGGGTTATTTGGCGACGGTATCCGTTTGAACGATCCTGATGATGGTGAAAGTCCGATTACCCATACTGATAATGAAGGGGCAATCAAAGGCTATTTACTAAACGATAGTGGCAACCAGACTAACCCTGGGGAAAATATTGCCATTATTACCTACGATCTTCAAGTGACGGCAGATGCTCCTTTTCTTCAAGCTCAGACTCAAGGAGAAGGTCAGAAATATGAAGAGTCTATTATCAATACCGCTACCGCAGTCTATTCCAATTCAGAACAGGGAACTAGCTTCTTTCCCATCGAAGATACGGCTGAAGTTGAAGTGGATACTCCCCGCGCCGATAAATTCTTTGTGTCTACCTCAGAAGATTCTACTGAGAATAGAGATGTAGCGATTGGGGAAGTAGTTCGCTATCGCTTAGTGGCAAGAGTTCCTGAAGGCGTAACCAATAATCTGATCTTGCGGGATAATCTGCCCGATGGCATGACTTTCTTAGATGATGGTAGTGCTAGATATACCTTTGTTAGTAACGATCCTACTGGGGGAATTACCAGCGCAACTCCTGTTGTAACTTCTGGTACTGCATCACTACCATTAGGACTGACTACGACTAACTTTGATGCTACCGACCAAGCAGGTTCCGATATTGATGGTGGAGACGATCGCCTGGATATTAATGAGCCTGATGAGATTCCTATTGACGATGCTGCATGGCAACCTCTGCCCGATGCCAATATTGGTTCGAGAAACACTACTAGAGACAACGGGAACGGGAATGAAGATAATTATGTTTCTGGTAGGAATGTCTTCTTTAAATTAGGGGAGATTACTAACAGCGATCGCGATGCCGACCATGAATTTGTCGTCGTCGAGTTTAATGCGGTAGTCGATAACGATGGCATTGTTGATGATAATGACACTCCTGCCGACATTTCTGATGATACAACAGACTACAATCTTGATGGCGACGAGCTAAGAAACAACGTCACTATTTTCACTGCTAACTCCAATGGTGGTGATCGGCGACGGCACGATACATCTGGCAATATTAATGTCGATGTTGTCGAACCAGATATTTCTACGGTTACGAAACTGGCAAATATCACTTCAGGGAACAATGCTGATGACACAATTCAATACACGGTAGAGTTTACCAACGAAGGTAATGCGAAGGCATTTGATATTAACATAACCGACGATTTGGCAGAAAATAGCGGTCTGCAAGATTTGGACAGTCTGAGTATTGTCAGCGTGGTTAAATTTACCCCTGCCGATCCTGGCAATCCTCCTGCTATTCCTGCTGCCCCTGCTGTAACCACAACTCTAACTCCAGGTGCGGGTTATGAAATTTCTGCGAGTAACAGTTTAACTAACTTAGATATTGTTATCGATGAGTTAGCGCCAGACGAGACTATTACTCTAATCTATGATGCCGATCTCAGATCTACTATTGCCCCCGACGCGACAATTACCAACACGGCGGAAGTAACTTATACTAGCTTGCCTGGAGACGGTACGCCGAAGAGTGAAGCTGGAAACATAACCAGTAATGAGACTGGTTCAAATACGCCTCAAATTGACCCTACTCCCGACACTGATTTTTATCCAGGAGTAAGTTCGGGAGATGCTTTAGGGGAAAGAAACGGTAGCGGGACTGAACCCAATACCTATACAGCAGATGTCTCAGAGGATATTGCTACAGAAGGATTAGCCGCCGAGAAGATAATCTTAGAAACTTCCGAACCTTCAACTCTCGATACAGGTGATGGCAGTAGCGGTAATCCTCGTCTGTTAGCCATTGGCGAAATAGTCCGCTATCGTCTCCAGGTAGAAATTCCTGAAGGCACAGTTGAAGATCTAAGTATTGAAGATATTCTGCCTACAGGACTGAGATATATTACTGGCACGGGTAGAGTCGCTCTAGTTGCCGACGATCCAGCTCAAATCACCTCTGACAATTTCCCTGTGGGGACGAATCCTAATATCAGTCTCGGTGGAAATAATACAGATGTAGATACCATCAACCCGACTACAGAAATCACGCCTACAGTAGTTGGTAATAACCTGACTTTTGATTTGGGTGAAATTGATAACGTTGATGACGATACTCACGATCTAGCTGCGGATAACAAAGAGTATGCAATTGTAGAGTTCAATGCTTTAGTTGAGAATACTGCTGCTAATGATGCGGGATTGACGTTAGATAATCAGTTTGCGGTAAGAGCGAGTAATGCTAACGATCTCGAACCAGGCGATCTTAACGTGGTTAGCGTTGGCTTAGTTGAACCAAACATTACCATTAACAAATTTGCTGATGGTATTGATACTACTGGCGCTAGTGATGCTCCTGAAATGGATTCTGGAGATTCAATTGACTACAGCGTTACTTTTACCAATGCTGGCGCGAATGCAACCACGGCTTTTGATGTGGTCATGACCGATACTCTGCCCAGTTTCCTAATCCTCGATACATCACCAGGGGCAATTACGGCAGTTGATGCGAATAACACTGCGGTCGGTATCAGCACGGCTAATCCGGCAGCCAATACCGTTGAAGTCAATGTCGATGCGCTACCAGTTGATGAAACAATTACCGTTAACTATCGCGCTATTTTGGGTGATAATGTCAATCCCGAACAGCTAGTTACCAATACTGCTAACATCACATACACTAGCTTGCCTCAGGATGCGGTTAATGCTGCGATCGCTGTACCTGAACTTGCTGGCTCGACTAATACTGGAGTTTCAGGAGCAGTAGATGGCGAAAGAGATGGAACGGGAGTAAACGGAGCCGAACCAAACGATTATACAAACAGTGATGATGCTCATGTAATTTCACCTCCCGTCGCTCCGACCAAGACAATTGTAGCAACGTCTGAAGCTAGTACATCAGAAGGTGATACTGGTATCGATCCCGATCTTAACAATCCTAACGATCCTCTAAATCCGATTGAACCAAGGGATGTGGCAATTGGAGAGATTGTGCGCTATCGCTTAGAGGTAGCAATTCCAGAAGGAACAATTCCTAATTTTATAATTCAGGATACTTTACCTGCGGGAATGCGCTATCTTAATGACCCAGGAACTACCAAAGTAGCGTTTCTCAAAAATAGAGTAGATGGCGGCGGTGCGCCTGAAACTTCTATATTTTCTGACGCTCCCCGCATACTAAATCTACCCGAAATAGATGGAACTCAATCGGGAGATGGAACGGAGCCAGTCAGAGATTTGCATTCGAATCAAATATCAGGTGCTGGAGCTAACGGAGTATTTGATTCGGGAGAAGCACCAATTTTTGATTTGGGAACAATTACCAATGCCGATCGCGATAATGATGGAGAATCTGTTGTCATTGAGTTTAATGCGATCGTCGAAAATATTCCTAACAACCAAGACGGTAGGATTGATAATCCTATTGGGACACGAACTGAATTAGTTAATCGTTTCACGGTAACTAGTGGTATTACTGTTGCAGAGCTAATAAATGGAGATTCTCCCGATACTATTCAAACTTCTAATGATGCGATCGTTGAAGTTTTAGAACCCGAAATTGTTAATGTTACCCAGACGGTTACCCCCACAGACGGAGATGCAGAAGATACAATCACCTTCAGCGTAACATTTTCCAATACTGGAAGTACGAGTGCCTTTGAAGTTAGCGTTACTGATGATTTAGCAACGGACAAGCTCAATAATCTCAGCAATATTAGAATTTTACGCAATGGTGTGGCGATCGCTGCCAGCGAATTTGATAATAACAGTACTGCAACCAATCTCGATCTTAGTATCCATGAGATTGAAGTTAGAGATCGCATCGAAGTCCTTTATGATGCAGATCTGATTGATACTATTTCGCCTAATTTAACCATCGACACTACTGCTAACGTTACCTACAGTAGTTTGCCTGGAACAGGAACACCACTTGTAGATGAAAATGGCGATCCGACCAATAACACAACGGGTTCGACTACTCCTGGTGCTAGTGGTGCAGATAATGGCGAAAGAAATGGTGATGATGGTGCGCCAGATCCAGATCCAACAACTCCGCTTAACAATTATGCGGACAGCGATGATGCGAGTTTAACTACTCCTGGGTTAACTCCGACCAAATCAATTGTTGCGACTTCGGAAACCTCTACCTCTGAAGCAGGTGATGGTACAGACGTAAATCCTCGCATTGTAACTATTGGCGAAGTGGTGCGCTATCGTCTATCAATCGATCTGCCTGAAGGTCAAATTGATAATCTGAAGGTGGAAGATGTCTTACCTACAGGATTAAAGTATCTCCATGATGGTTCGGCAAGGGTTGCTTTAGTCGCCGATAACCAAGCCGATATTAGCTTTGTTGATACTGCCACCAATCCTCCTGCGATCGCCAATCCTAACGGCGATTTAAGCGTCAGAATTGAAGGGAATCAAACCAATATTGCCAATATTACGCCCACCAAGACGATTACTGCCCAAAATGCTGCGGGTGATGTTTTCGATTCTGATAACGATACTAATCCCGTTTTTAATCTCGGTAGTATTCTCAACAACGATGATGAGGCGCTAGCAGATAACAATAAAGAGTATGCGGTCATCGAGTTTAATGCGATCGTTGAGAACATTGCTGCAAATCAGTCTGGAGTCACTCTAGAGAATAACTTCACCATTACCTATGACACCAATCAAAGCGTTACCACTACGGATTCGATTGATGTAGAAATCGTCGAACC
>JBCBEA010000319.1:0-5313 GCA_038529195.1 Cyanobacteria bacterium J06600_6 | reverse complement strand
ACTGTAAAAGTAGATTAAAAATAACTGGAATCAGAAAAAGTTTGAGATTTAGATTGTTTTGACTACTGCTAACTGCAACTTTTTGACTAGCAAAAACGATATCAGCGAAAAACACAGTTATGCAACTACATAAGCTCAGAATTAGACTGAATACAACAATGTTTGGTTTTACTTGGGGCAGTTGCTTGGGAATAATCCAGTTATCAGTTCTACTAACACGGCGCATTTTTAGCTCTTTACCAAACCTAACTTCAGTCGGTGACCAAACATCAGTAGGAGGTGTACCAAAGTGTTGACGATAGCTGTCTATGGTTTGCCGATAAAGCTGATGAAATTCGGCTCTTTCTGATTTTCCACCCCTAGCAGGATGATGATGCAAATTTTTTTGCAATATTTGAGGACAAAACTCTGACCAATAAGATTCAGTCAGCAAGAGGTGAGCGTGCCATACTTGGTCTACTGAATCTGAGGGTACTACCTGATGTTTTGCCACAACCGTAAGAAAAGCAAACTTTTTATATTCAGCGATCGCACGATGGGCATAATCTTCTGTCCAGCCGTGGTTTTTAATTAAATGTTTGGTAAAACCAAATTCATGGGTAGAATCATCTAACGGATAATCTTGTAAACGTTGATAAAGTTTTAAATCAGAAGTATCTAGCGTCGGCATCATAATTAAAGTAGAAGAGTAAATTTTGCAGGCTGAGTATTTTAAATAAAAAACTGCTGTTATTAGACAGTGACTTCATTCGGAATTACTGGCGTTTGCGAAATAATCTCTAATTCCAAATCTAGAAAATCGCTAACCTCATTTCCTATCCGCCACAGGTCTACATCCCTTATGGTGATCGCTTTAGTTTTTAATTCACCAATAGTAATTTCGTAGTGTTTTACCGCAATTGATAGCTTAGCTTTTACCTCGACTTTGCCCCCTGGAACTATCTGTTTCTGAGCATTGAGACATTTATTAAAGGTATAGCTGGGACTATAAATTACTCGTTTAATTAAGAACGGAGCAGAGTTTTTCCACTCGATATTCTGACGGTCTTGCACATAGAACCCTTCTCTAACTTGCTTGTGCTTAGTTAATGAAATAATTCTATATTTTGGTTTCGGTGGAAAAATTATATTGCCAAAAAGATTAGCAACAATAGCAACTCCTAAACCCCAAGTAAATGAGACAAGCATCCAGATGGGGAAAAAGACTATTAGTCCAAAAAGACAACCAGGATATACGCGAGAATTTTCGTAGATAATTTCTAACGTCTGAAGATCGGGACTGAGATTTAAAAGTAAGCCTTCTGGCTCACCGTTAGCAGTTACTCTGCGAGTTTTGTGGGCAGATAAAGCAGTTAAAGCAGCTATTGCTGATGGGTATCTTTTACCTATATAAGGCTCAGTAATTGTGTTTAACCAACGAGCAAAGCCAAGAGATATTTTGCTGCTATCGAACTTAACTTTGCCTGTATCTTGGGTCAATTCGGCGGGATGAATCCCCGTCACTAGGTAAATCAGAGTCATCCCCAAAGAATAGAGATCTGAAGCAAAGGTGGTTTTTCCCATAAATTGCTCTAAAGGAATATAGCCATAGCTACCAACGATAGTGATTGTTCCACCTTTTTTTTGACGCTCGTTTGCACCGAGCCAAAATCGACTAAATAAACGTCGCCAATGCTGTTGCCAGAACGATTATTGAGCAAAATATTACTGGGTTTAATATCTCGATGAATTACTGGGGGATTGAGCTGGTGCAGATAGTTGAGAATATCTAGGAGCTTTTGGGCTAGTTCGATTATTTCTGATTCAGAGAATTTAATTCCCGCTGCGATCAGCTCCCCTAGAGAAGGGGCATTGATGTAACTTTGAACCAGAACAAATCCCTGACGATTTGTTTCATTAACCTCAAAGTAGTCGAGATAATTTGGGATAAAGGGGTAACTGAGATTTTTTAGGGTTTTTGCTTCTCGCTCAAATAGTTTGAGATCTTCCCAAGCAAATAGCTCATTAAACTCAAGAAATTTGAGAATAACTTGCTGCTTAGTTTGGAAGTCTTCAGCCAGATAGGTGCTTCTTCCCGCTTTAGAACTTATTTGCTGCGTGATTTGGTATTGTCCGAGCATGAATCTTAATAGTGCCAAGAGGACTTTGGAGTTAAATATCTGGGGGCCAGATATTACTGTCTCTAGCATCTAAGATTTAGTCAGCAGAGTAAATATTGAAAAAGTGTAAGCAAGTGTAACCTAAGCAAGTGACTAGGGATAAAAGTCAAAAATGTAATAGTCTAGATTGATGAATCAAGTATGGCAATCTAGATTTATTTTATGAGTTGGCACAAATTTCTTTTATCAGTCTGTAATAACCCTCAATATGAGCTAACCTTGCTGGAGCGAGAGGTAATTATGTGTATTGAAGAATCTAAAACGCAGACTAAAAATGATTTGTTTAGAGCCTATAATAAAATCTATTTAGCGATTAATGAAGAAGCTTTTACTCAAAGACTAAAAAATATTTATCGTAAGTTCAAGATTAGTAGTAAAGAACATAAACTACCTCAGTTACGTAATTATTTGACTAACCAATATCTTGCATTTCAAAATCAGGATATATTCTTTTCGGAAATCGGACTAAAATATGTTCATCCTCAATTTCCTCGCGAGCGATTTGGTCAAGAATTAACCCGAATTATTGATTCCCAGGATCCAGGAGAGAAACAAATTGATATTTTACAAACCTTTGCTCCTAACTTAGATGACTACTATAGTCATTTAGTCGCCTGTTTACAACATAACATTCAGATCAGAATTCTTTTAGCTTGGTCTTATTCTAATGCTGCACAACTAAGAGAAGCTGTATTAAGTAAATATGCTAATAATAATTTAGACAATGAAGTTAACATTAATAATGCTGTCATAGCTAACCTGGAAACTTTAGAGAAAATTTTACAAGCAACAAATAAATATGAATTACTCAAAATTAAGCTGTATAACACTTTACCTTCTTTAGCAATTTATCGCGCAGGAAATTATGTTTTAGCAGCACCTTTCTTACATGGTTCTTTAGCAATCAATACTTTTCAGCTTGAGCTAAATCTTAATGTTGAGAATGGCATAATTAGTAATACTTTACAACAGGATTTTGAGCTAATGTGGCAGGTGGCTCGTAGTTTTTGCCCCGATCCAGCCAGGAATTGGCGTAACGACCTAAAAATTCTCTTTGCTGATTAAAACAATATGTTAGAACGACTCAATAAGTTAGAAACTAATTTGATTAGTAAACTACGATCGCATCCTTGATTTGCTCAGATAAATACCCTATCAGAAGCAGATTTTTTAGCAATTTTGATTCAAAGAAGATTTTTATCTTTAGGGATTGTCAATGTCTACGAACTGGCGATCGATGCTCTAACAGATTCGTTAGCAAAGCAAACGGTTCGAGCCATCTTGCATGAAGAATATCCTCGCAATACAAAAGGTGTTCCCTTACCTTCTCATCGGGAACTATTGTTTCAGGATTTGCTCAAATTAGGGGCAACTTCTCAACTAATTCTTACCACTCAAGAAACGGATATAACCAGGCAAGTCAGACAGCAAGGTTATCAAATAATGTTAGATTGCCTCGACACCAGACAAACTCAAATACAGTTAATTACTTGGCTACGCTTTTGGGCAGAAGTTTTGGTGGCAGTTGAATACTCCTGCTTGTGGGGGCGTATAGCTCAGAAACTAGCTGCTAAAAATTCAGAAACCAAAGCGCGATCAGAATTTTATTATTTTCACATGATTCACGATCGCCGTAACTCCGATCTAGGACAAGAAAATCTACTGGGTGGTCTAACCCACGCCCAAGAATTAGCAATTCATCTTAAAAGACTGATTGATTCCCCCGCAGCCGTATCCCAATGTATTGAGTTAGAGAAGCAAGCCTATGCACTCAAGCATGACTTTTATACCCAGTTTCTGCCTGGGTAATAATCTGGCTATCCTGGAGGCCAACCCATAGAGCGATCGCCCAGAATATGTAAGTGTAAATGATCTACAGTCTGCCCACCATCCTGTCCGTTATTAATCACTACGCGATAGCCATTACTAAGATTTTCCTGCTCGGCAACCTTCTTGACCGTCATCAATAAATGTCCCATCAAAGCCGTATCATCTTGACCTGATTCTGATAGGCGAGGAATTGGCTTCTTGGGGATGACTAGTATATGGGTTGGCGCTTGGGGACTAACATCGCGAAACGCCAAGGCTAAATCATCTTCATAAACAATGTCGGCCGGAATTTCACGCCGAATAATCTTGCCAAAAATGGTATCAGTCATAACTACATTTGAGAAATAAAGCGATTAATTCAATACTCTATTGATATAGGGTAGTTGGCAACTAGCTGCTAAGTCTGAGACAGAAGCTTTACTGTCGTCTTTTGCTTGCTGCTGTAGCTGAAGCCAAAATTTTTGAGATTGTTCGGGGGGTAGCTGCTGTAAAGCTTGTAGTAGAGCCACAGACTGTTCTAGTAGCTGCTCAACATCTATGCTTTCGTAATCTGGCTGATAGTCGCACAATCTTCTAACCGCTTCTCCCAAAAGAATAATTGCCCCACGCAGATTATCGTTACTGAGATGGTAGCAACCGACAGCCACCTGTAAAATCCCCTGATAAAAACGTTTATCGGCTTCTTCTGCATCAACCCAGATTGCTTCTAGGGTATCGTGACAGGCATAAAACTGCTGCTGATTAAATTCAGCAATTCCGCGTTCAAATTCAGGAGAAACGGTCATAATTAGGGGAATAGAAGTTTAAAACTAGTCATCTGATCACTGTTAACTGTTGACTGTTAACTGAATTACTCCATTTGGCTACAGAGTTGAGTAATTTGTTCGGTAGTAATAGATTGAGTATCACCCGCAAAAGCATTGTCTGGGGTCAGAAACAGCATACAGTGACACTTTTTCTCTTCTCGCATCGGTACACAGGGACAATTCCAGTAGGCTTTTTTAACTTCAGCTTCTTTATCTTGATAGTGGCGACAGGGACATAAAGGCGAGCCTAATTCTTGCTTATGCTCGGCTAATCCTTTAATTACGGCTGCAGTAACGGCTAAATTGCTACAAAAGTAAGTATCTGTACGTTGAGCGTACTTTTCAGCGAATTTACGCATCGATTCTAAGTTTTTGTTGGGATTTTGACCTGTAGTTGGTTTGGCTGTCGTCATGATCTTAAAATATGCAAAATTGCCGAAGAGGACAAGAGATTATCGCTATTGTAGGTCATGGGAAATTTGCCAGAAAGATCTTAAAGCATAAAATTATGCTTTAAG
>JBCBEA010000318.1:0-5318 GCA_038529195.1 Cyanobacteria bacterium J06600_6 | reverse complement strand
TCTATCTCCACAATTTTGCCCTCTGCATAATTGCGACGATCAAGATATCGCTCTTGATGGTGGTGATGATTAAAGGAATCAACTTTACTGGGGCTAGATGTGGCAAAAATTTCTTGCAGTCCTGCAAATATAAATTCGGCGACAGTCTGAGAGCCGAGAGGAGAGGTTTTATCTTGACCTTGGAGCAATTCGCTAATTTTAAGTTTGCCCTGCCGATCGGATTTTGCTAAATGTTTGCCAACGTTGATTGAAGGGATACCGTAAAACTCAGCAACTTTTTCATACTCGATTAAAACAGGATCGTTGCCACTAAAGTCGCATCCTTGTTTATACATATACAAAAAGCAGATTTGACAGCCAGTTTGCATCAGCTTTTTGACCATGCCTTCTAGCGCGCGGGTAACATCGTAGCCCTTGCCCATATCGGTAGAGCTATATTCGATCAGGCAAAGATCGGGCTGGTAGGGAATCAGATCCCGCTCCATGGTAAATACCGCAGCACTGGAGGTAATCCCGCCGTTAGCAGCTTTAATCATTGTCTGAGGCTGCCCAAAATACGAATCCAGCAGGGACTGTAGCCGTGGAGCATAGCCATCTGGTTGAACGGTAGGACTCCCACCAAGATAGGCGATTTTACCAACCTTGGTTTTTAACCTAGTCGCCAGACTCTGTAAACCCAGTCTCGGTTTGACTATGGCATTATGTTTAACTGCTTGACCAAGATTGCGATAGATAGTTAGTTCTAAATCAGGATTAATGATAATTGCCTGGCGATAAGCAGCGATCGATTCATCTAGGTTGCCCCTCAGTTGCTGTACCTGAGCTAAGTTCCGATAAAACAGGCTGTTGTTTTGTTCGTATTGAATTGCTTGCTGTAGGCTTTCCGCAGCAGAGGCAAAATCATGCTGTTTTTCCTGTACGGCAGCCAGTTTATAATAAGTCCAAGGCTGTTTGGGATTTATTTCTAGTCCCTTGGTATAGGCAGCGATCGCCTCTGACCATTTCCCCAATTGAGCCAAGGTTAGACCAATATCACTATGAATTTCACCAACCTGGGGCTGAATAGCTGCACTTTGTTGTAAATAGGTTAGGGATAAATCTAGTTGACCATGTTGACGATAAACTCTTCCTAATTTGCGGTGTGTTTTCCAGGCGTTAGGTTCAATTTTTAAAGCTCGATGGTATAAATCTATCGCTGCTGCCAACTCCTGCTGTTTAACCTTATCGTCTGCTAGAGCAATCAACTCTGGTGCTGATTTGGTTTCTAGCTCGGGAATTGCTGCTGGCTGTACTACTTTAACGGGAGTTGATAGATGGGGCTGGGGGTTCGATTTTGTTACCTGTGGCTGTTTAGCTTCAGTTTCAGCTGATTTTACCAATGATTTTGATTCTGTCTTTATCTGTATCTTCGACTCTCCTAGCTCTACTTTCTCTGTGCTTAAGTCTTTTGGTGGAGCAATTTTTTTAGCGGGCGCAATGGCTGGGGACAATTGAGTGGAAACTTCCGCCGAAGCTGTTTTGGACTCTCTCACCGTCGGTAAACCAATAATGGTTGCTATAAGCTGATTCCACTGGGAGAACTCGTCACTACATCTGTGGGAAATTTCTCGCCCCGCTCTGCAGAAAATCGTTCAAAAGTAGTTAACCAGTGGGAAATATTTTCGACCAATAAATAGGGACTGAAGCTCAAAGATTTCCGTAGGAAAGCTACCATCTGGTCTAAATTATCATCGTGATATTGATACCAGGCGATCCAGACTAAGGTATGGTAGCGAATCTGGCGTTCCTGCTTGCTGATTGACTTTGGAAGGTCAGTACGAGCAAAAAATTTATCTAGTACCGCCTGAATATATTTAGCCTGTTTTAAGCTATCTTTTGTAGTGTTCGATTCATGCTGGCGATAGCAAACTGTCTCTTCTCTAAGCCATTCTGTTTCGCAACCAGCCAAGGACAAACGTAAGATCAAATCCACATCGTGAGATTGTCTTAATTCCTCATCAAAACCCCCGACTTTTTCTAACCATTGACGGCGAAAAATCATGGCGCTAGTCCGAACGCACTTTTTCTTTAGCCACGTTTCTAAATCGAGCTTAGGTGCTTTATGCCAGGGCTGTACTGTCTTGATTGGTTTACCCTCTCCATCGACAATTTGCCAGCCTGTATTGATTCCTCCTAGACTAGGGCGATCGCCAAATAAAGCTACCTGCTTTTCCAGCTTTTCTGGCATCAACCAGAAATCATCAGAGTCTAAAAAAGCGATAAATTCACCTTTAGCTAGCTTAATGCCTAGATTACGGGCTGCTGCCGAACCGCTATTTTCCTGAAATACGTAGCGAATTTGCTCATGATAGGGATGTAGTTTCTGACGAGTGTTGTCAGTCGAACCATCATCGATGACAATAATCTCGTAGTTTTGATAAGTCTGCTCTAAAACGCTATTAACGGCAGTTTGAATGTATTTTTCGCCGTTGTAAACAGGAATAACTATGCTTACCAGAGGAGCATCGAGAGGACTTTTTGGCTCTGAGCCGATGTTATTAATTGAGGAATTATGAGCGGTGGTATTCACTTATTTTGCAATCGTGGGTAATGGATAGAGTCGGAGTTGCTAAATGGTGAGAAATTTGGAGCGTGGTAGCCAGAGTTTAATTAAACTGATGGCGACTGCAGCTCTTCAAGAGCCTTAGCTGCTTCTGAGTTATCTGGCTGAATTTGTAAAGCAATTTTATAAAAAGCGATCGCCTGGGCAGAATTCCCCTGTGATTGATAGAGTGCTGCTAGTTTGGTATAAATTGCGGGATCGTTAGGAGATACTTCTAAAGCTTTGAAATAGGCTGATTCTGACTCTGGCTCACGTTCTAGGGACGTTTGATAATATTCAGTAACCTGTTCGAGGTCTGACATGGATCTTTTGCGCAGCATGTCATTCAGCCTAGATTCTGTTTTGGGCAGATCGGGAGTGATTTTTAGAGCAGCTCGATAAGCCTGAACTGCCCCATCCCAGTCCTGTAGCTCCGCTTTGGCATTGCCTAATTTATGATGCGCCCAGTCGAAGTCGGAATTTAACTCTAGAGATTTGCTTAAGGCTGCTGCTGCTGCTTGCCACTGGCTCAGTTCGCTCAGAGCGCTGCCCAGACCATAATAAGACCAGCTAGAAGTGGAATTTAGCTCAATTGCTTTTTGAAAAGCATCTGCTGCTGATGACCACTCCTGTAGCTCAAGATAAGCTTGACCTAGATAGTGCTGGAGCAGATCAAAGCCCCGAGGATTGAACACTACTGCTTTTTCATAGGCTCCAACCGCCTCCTTCCAGAGATTTTGCTGACTACAAACATTTCCTAACTGATAGTACAGTTGCCAATTCATGGGGTCTTTACCAATGCCCTGATGCAAAGCTGTAGCTGCTTCTTCATATCGCTGTAGGTTGACTAGAGATTCCCCGATACTGCAGTATATATCTGCACGCTTTGGTTCTAAAACAACTGCTTTCTGATAGTAAGATAGTGCTGCCTGCCAGTTACTGTACTTAGCCAAAGCCTTGCCCAGCAAAATATAGCTTTGTACCCGATTTGGTTCGATTTTTAAGGCTCGATGGTAGCAGGCTAATGCTGTTTTATGATTACCTTTGGTCAGAGATATTTCTCCCAAACGCCAGTAGGCTTCAATGAAATCTGATTTGATGCTTACCGCTCGACGATAACAGGCGATCGCCCGCTTGGTTTCTTGGTGCTGGAGCAGTTTATCTCCTAACAAATAGTGATTCTTTGCCGATACTTTTGGTGACCGTAGGCTAAAAGCTTCATAAAAAGCTAAGTTTGCCCGAAGCGGATCGTTAAGCTGCTCCCAAACTTGAGCCAGTTTCAAATGGTATTTGGCTGATTGTGGAGCTAGTTTAACTGCCTGCTGGTAATAAGTAACCGCAGTTTGCCACTGTTTATCTTGAGCAAATAAATTACCTAATTCAAACTGAATCTGGGCGGAGTTCGGCTGTCGCGCTGCTGCCTGAAGATATGCCGATATTTTCGCCGATCGGGTTTGTTTGCCTGGCTTTAGCTGGGGTATCTCGCTTGTTTCTCCTTTACTGCTGCTTTGGGGTAAAGCTTTAACTGACTGCTTGGCTGATGAAGGCGGTAATGCCTTCTGGGCAGATCCATTCGGCTTGAGAAAAGAGCTAATCTGCTGGGATGATTTTGACTGCTCAACAGGGGCAAGCTGTTTTTCTGTTTGCAGTTGAGCTAGTTTTTTGTAGTAAAACAATGCAGCTTCTGGTTGACCTGTTGCTTCTAAAGCATCAGCTAGACGAGCATAAGCATTGAGAAAATTTGGCTCTAGCTCGACACAACTTTTATATGAGGCGATCGCTCTGGCGATATTTCCTTCAGCAATTAAATTGTTAGCCAAGCTAAAGTGGTTTTTTGCTGACAGCAAATCGGGCTGAATGTCTAAAGCTTGAAAAAAACAGTCTGCTGACTTGTCATACTCGCCTAATTCATCCCAAACTTTAGCGAGATTGCGGTAAGGAGTCGCGTTGTTCGAGTTGATAATCGTCGATTTTTGATAGTGTTCGATCGCCTGCTGCCATTTTTTTTGTTTGGCATAAATACTGCCTAAGTTACAGTAAATTTCTGCCATATCTGCTTTTGCTTCCAATGCCTTAGCATAAATCCCAATTGCCTCTGTGCTTTTGCCTCCTCGCTGGAGACAGTTGCCCCAAATTTTATAGGCTGCACCCATTTTAGGATGTACCCTCAGTGCTTCTTTGCAAGCTGCAATACTCAGTTCCCACTGCTTCTGCTCAAAATAAGCCAAGGCTTGACCTAAATACACTTCTGCTGCCAATATTTCCTCTGACGGAAGACTCTCTTCTGCGGTCGGCTTCATGCTGGGCAGCAGGACAAACTGGTCAATTTTCTGCGGAACTAACTCAATACTGCTGTGATTGTCCGGGGCAGGATTAACTAATCCTAAATTAATAAAATTTGGTTCTGGTTGCGGAGAAACGATCTCAGCTGGTATTTCTTCCGCTCTCAAATCTTTCATCTGCAACCTCTCTGTGCTCTCTGTAATTGGCTTTAAGTCCTCAGTTGCCTGCTGATGTCTTTGTTTAACCTCTGCCTGATGGCGATCGTGAACCTTCATTAAAGCTGTCGTCAGAAGTTGGCGAGCTTGAAATGATTCTGGAAAATATTCTAAAGCCTGACGATAATGGGCGATTGCTTGCTTGAGGTTGTCCTGACGCTCTGCGTTCATACCCTGCAAAACTTCTTGCTCTGCCTGCTCTGCACTATCTACCAATATTTCTGAATCTTCTTGAGGCA
>JBCBEA010000317.1:0-5322 GCA_038529195.1 Cyanobacteria bacterium J06600_6 | reverse complement strand
ATTAAGTCAATACTGTCAGGCGATGGCGCACGATATAAACACGTTTTATACCCAAAAATCTAAGTTCACAGAGTGAAGGTTTAGCCCATATTTCTGTTAGGTAGTCGAGATTTATTGCCTGCAGCTTAAAAGTAAAAGCTGTAAGATTATTCCCTAGCGACAGAAGGATCTAGTTGAGCTACTTCATAACGTTTTTTAATTGCAGCAGGATTTCCAGCAATTAGCAGTCTAGATTCTTCAGCTGCAAAAGATTTAGTCACAATGCTTCCTGCTCCAACGATAGCTCTAGAAGGAATAGCACATCCTAAAAGAGTAGCTCTGGCGCCAATATAAACGTTTTCTCCGATTGAGATTTTAGTTCTGATATGCTGTCTTCCTTCTCCCGAAGGAACAAAACCATGACTCCAAAAGTGAGTATCGCGTCCAGCCACAGTTGTTTGGTCGCCAATGAAAACACTACCCCCAAGATCGATAAAGTGGTGACTCATAAAATTCACCTTGCGCCCTATATTTAGTACTCCCGCCCACTCAGGACTTTCCGCCAGATTGCCCGAAAAGAAAAATTGGTTAAAATTCTTGATACTGGAATCTTGTCCCACATAAAAATTTCGGAGACGACGAACAATATTGAAATGTCCAATACTGACTCCATCTTTAAGAGTAACGCTTTGACAGCCCAGATAACTAAAACCTATTTTGACATTCTTGCCAATTTCCCAGCCCATGAAACGACGATAGATTAGCTTCTTAATTGTTTGAGGCAAGAAAACGGCGATAATTAAAACTAACTGACGCATTTTGATAATAATTAATAATTTCGGACTAGTTTCAATTGATTCAACAAACCATTAGAGCTATTTGATCTGCCAGAGATCGAGATTAAGATCGAGCATTTGCTCTAGTCGTGCCACATCTTCAGTAAAAGTATCTTTTAATTTTTCCCTGGTTTCTGCTGCCAAAGGGGGAACTTTTTGTCCTCCTGCTTTTAATAATTGGCGTAAGCCAGCTTGCTCACCTAAATTAATAGCCCAATCTAAATTTTTCTTTCTTAAATTACGATAAACTTTAGCCGCTAGATAGTTCAACCTCTGAAACTTGGGGATATAGCTGGCGTTAGCTTTGTCCGTTCCAGAAGCAGCAGGAAACTTTGCGGGAGAAACCTCTAAGAAGCTGCTGACTTTTTGTTTTGTGTATTCTATGTCACTCACGGATTCTTCAAAAACAAGGCAGCAAATTCTGTCTTTGCTATATCTTTCTAGATAATGTTCTAGTTTTTTAGCGTAAAAACCATCATGAATAATCAAAGGAGTATCCTCTAAAAAATCCTCGAAAGAATTGCGAGCATGACCAGCTTTGACAGAATGACAGTATTGAGAATAGGCTCGGTCGATAGGATTGCGAACCATCAGGATTAACTTTTCAACCGAAGGCATTGAAGCAATACGTTGAGCACACTTCCCCGAATTATCTAAATATCTCGGCGTAAATTCACCAATAGTCTTGTACTGTTTGGCTGATTCTGAATCGGGAAAAAACGACTCATACCATTCGATACCTTGCTCAAAATTCTCGTCAAAATTAAAATAATCAATTTCTTTTCGCCTTGTGGGCATATATACGTCGGGATGTTGGCTTAGCAGCTCATGTAACCAGGTTGTTCCACATTTTGAGGCGCCAATTCCAAGGAAATTAGGGAGTGTCATTTGTATCGAATAAACTTAGTAACTATTTAACTTTTCTGACTCTAGTGCAAAAGAGGATTCAGGATATATTTTGAGTGCTACGTCTTTAACTATCTCGAAAATTGCTCGGCGTTCCTCTAAATCTATTGACTTGAGGCTCTGTTTAAAGATGTCGGCGCTATTCCTTTTGAAATCTTGAACTAAACCAGATTTTGCTTGAGCAGAACGATTGCCCACGGTAAGCTTTTTGATTTTGTTGCTTACCCTATCAGACCAAGGCAAGCCTAAATTGTTATATAAGCGATGAAAACTTTCTACAGGTTCTTGACTCAGTTCTTCTAGGGTAATAACCTGCCACTCAGGATGTTTCTCTGCCTGTTCTAGCAAGACTTTATAGGTTGCACGCCAATAAGCGGCTGAACCTTCAAGTAAAGTTGCGTATTTTCTGTTAACAAAATTTAGCTCTTGATTAAAGTAATCTTCGACTAAATAAGGCTGATTTTCAGTAATCCAGCTAGTTTGAATCCACCAGTTAACTCTCTTAAGACTAGCGATAAAAGAAAGAGGATGCTTGATAACAATTACAGGTTTGACCTGAAAATTGTGATGGAGATATTCCGTTAACAGATTGCCGATCGGATCTTTGATTATTGCTGCCGTGTGAAAAGGATTTGGTTTAGCTAGGCGAAGATAAAATTCACCTCTGCTGCCAACCGCTCGCTTAATAGCTTGACGATGCCAAGGATCGTTGCGAGGCACATATTTCTTAAAGTTAAGATCGTAGCTGAAAATTTTTTTGGTCAGTTCATGAAAACACTTCATTTCATCGGTATCGATAGTCGGTCTGATATATGGATACCACCTTTCCATACCAATCATTCCACACTGAGGATTGAACGGTTCATGAATGTAATCAACTTTGAGTGGAATACTGAGAATTTTGCCGACAAATGTAGTGCCGCTTCGAGGAACTCCTGTAACATACACCCAATTTGTGATTTTTTCTGCCGCGATTTTAATCATTAGATCTCAGTTTTATTAAGGTTCCAAAGCAGGATTGCGTTTGAGGGCTACATTTTTTTGATAAGTGTAATATTTGTCCGCAGCTAGAGCGATTGCCAGAAAACACCAAACTGGCATTGCGTACTGCTCGGTAGAGACGTTGCTAGTAGCCATCCGAGCTAGTGACCCTAAAGCGATCGCCCTGGCAGCAACAGCAAATAAATCCAAGTTCTTAGATTGAAATAGTTTGGCGATGATTAACAAGATGCCTGACATATAAACTAGTGTTGCAAACCAACCAAAAGTCACTAGAATAACTAAGTATCCATTATCGTTAGTGGAGAAAGCACCATTAGGAGATTGCCCTGGGGCTAACAATCCGTAGCCCAGTAGTTCAGAAAAAGCAATACTAGCTCCCCTTTCTAAAGCACCGAGGCGAGATTGCAAACTACCATCATTTCCTAGGTCAGAAAAGGTCTCTAATCTAGAGCCAATAACGCTGGAGAACGGCTCTATAGTTGTCAGAGGAATTACAAGCAGGAGCAACAGGCAAATAACAATTAAAGCTCTAATTTGATGGCGCTCTTTTAAAGAAAATATAAAAATGATAATGCTTAGTAGCGCACTATACCAGGCAGTACGAACCTTAGATATCAAGAGAGCGAGAAAACCAACTACACCTGCTGGGTAACGCAATTTATCTTTACTAAGAAACAATAGAACTAAGCCTGGCATTAGATTGAAAGAAAAAGTCATGGGATTGCCCATAGTGCTCCAAACTCTTATTCCTAAAGGTACAGGACTACCCATATAGGATGAGTTCATAGCGCTGTTAAATTTAGAACTATTGACTAAGAAGAATCGATCCCAGCCAGGGGCAACTAAAAATTGAAACAGCCCGTAAGTTCCCATCACAACTACACCCCAAAGAAAAACTTTTTGCAGCAGCTGACGATACCGAGGGTAGTCTCGCCAGTTGATAAACAGATGAAAGCCAAAACACATTGGCGATAACCAGTTAAATAAAACTATTATTTCTCGGTCATAATCTGCAGTTGGCTGTCTAATTAACCCAATAAAAAAGCCATAAAAGATAGCTAGACAACAGAGGGTAAAAGGCAAAGCCTGCTTTTTATAAACCCTGGGTAAATAGCGAAATAAAGTGGCAATGCTGATTGAAGTTACTATAATTGGCGTAAAGTGGTACGGCCAGGGAGTGATAGTATTACAGCGAAAGTCGATCAGTCGCCGAACGAAAATGCCAACAAACCACATCCACCAGGTAAAGCCAACATATAGAACTGGGTAACGGCGATATAAAAATATGCCGACTGCTAACGAACCAAATGGAAAAATTGGAATTAGCAGGCGAGGAACAGTAAAAAGCAACACCACGATCGTAAAAATCAGGCCCAAAATGGCTTGCCAAGCAGGCTTTGGTTCAAAAAAAGACTGCCAATTTTTTCTTAATGGCTTGTTATTGCTTATGGTTGCTTGATTTACGGTCACGAAGCTTGCTCCAAAGTCAAAATGCTAAATTATGGTTCCTGATTGCTGAGCTATAGAAGTTATCTTTTTTAAACAATGATTAATATTTAAATGTTGCTAGCAGAAGGTAGAGATTCAGCTATCCCGACAGTACCTCTTTTTCGCCAACTGTTTAGTCCTTGCCAGCGACTTCTAACGGATATAAATAATTTCTTAATTGCCAGAATACCTTCTTGAGGTAAAAATCTTAACAACTGGATTAGTCCATAACATCTGCGAGTTCCGATCAGCAGCGACCAGATTATAAAAATAATTCTTCTTGCTGGAGACAAGTAATCCAGCATAACAATCGTGTTGTTATATACTTCGTTAAACCAAGCCTGCTGATTGAATTTACCACGCTGGTCTTCATCAAAACGTTTACCATGATGATGATCGATCGAAACAGCAGGATCATAAATCAACTTCCATCCCGCTTTTCTAATATTTAAACTAAAGCCACGATCGTTATGTACTTCTGCGCCTGAACCGAGTAGTCGAGTATCAAAGCGTAGATCTCCAATTGCCGAGCGTCGATAGCTCATATTAGCGCCCTTAAGAATCTCAACTTCTTGAGGTGTGCCGACACCTAGATGATGATTTCCAATCGTTCGTCCGAACCACTGAACTTTGCCTACCGTTTGCTGTGCACCATCGTGCAGTTTGCCATCAACATACATCCAGTCTCTACCACCAACCCCACCAACACTATTATCCGCTGTGAAATGAGCCTCGATTTTTTTGAGCCATGGCGGATGAGGAACGCCATCATCATCAGTAATAGCGACAATATCTCCAGCTGCCGCTTCCAAACCCTTGTTTAGAGCTGCAACCTGACCAGGGATATCTACCTCTATTTGACGTAAAGGTAGAGAATCTATATCAAAAGTGGCGAGAAAATCTTTTGTTTTGCTATCTGTGCCTCTGACTACAACTAAAATTTCATCTGCCATCCTGTCTTGCTGTTTGAGAGCGTGAAGACATTTTTCCAGGTCTTGAGGTCGCTTATATGTGGGGATTATTACGCTAATGCTGGTCATCACTATTTTCGGCAAATGTTTGATTTTGAGCAGAGGTGGAAATTGATTTAACTGTCGGAGCTAAGGTTTGA
>JBCBEA010000316.1:0-5333 GCA_038529195.1 Cyanobacteria bacterium J06600_6 | reverse complement strand
ACTACGATAAATCGTTTTGATGCTAGCAAAAGTCGGTTAGCTAATATATTTTCGTGGAGTCCTACCACCAAAAATTAGAGGAGTATGCATGACTAATATAGATAAATTAAGAGTGAATTCGTCCGATGTCGTATGTGAAACCATCGATGGCGAAGTTGTCATTGTTAACCTGCAAAGGGGAGATTACTATAGTCTTTTAAGAACGGCGACCGATATCTGGAGTCGCATTGAGACGGGCGCTGACCGAGAAGGCTTAATTAAAGACCTATTGAAGAAATATAATGCCCAAGCAAGCGAAATCACGGAAGCAGTAGAGAAATTTATCACTGTATTGCAGCGAGAAGGACTGATTTCGGTCGAACAGGTCGCCAAACCAACATACGTATCGCCTTCAATCGAAGTTATTCTGTCTCAAGAAGACAAGCTCGATTTTGAGTGGCCAGAAATCGAGAAGTTTACTGATATGGAAGATCTTTTACTGCTCGATCCCATCCACGAAGCGGATCAAGAAAAAGGCTGGCCCATCGCTAAAGATGCAGTAGCTAACGATGTCAGATAATCCCTTAATCAGCGTTGTTATTCCTGTCTATAATCGCCAACAGTACCTTGGTGCCGCGATTGAGAGCATTATTGCTCAAAACTATCAGCCCTTAGAAATTATCGTCGTCGATGATGGCTCGACAGATAATAGTCGAGAGGTGGCTCAAGCCTATAGTTCAGCCATAACTTATAGCTATATCGAGAATAGCGGTTCGGCAACAGCCCTCAATCACGGTATTAATTTGTGTCGAGGAGAATATATTGGCTTTCTCGATTCTGACGATCTTTGGGTAGAGGGAAAGCTATCATTACAAATGCAAGCTTTCGAGAAAAATTCCGAACTAGAAGCGGTATTTGGACATCTACAGCAGTTTAAAAGTCCAGAGCTAGATCAAGAAAGTAAAGATCGCTTACTTATGCCGATAGAAACTAGTCCTGGGCATCATCGAGACACGATGTTGCTTAAGCGAGAGGTATTTGAGCGTACAGGCTTATTTAATCCAGCAATTCAAGTGGGCGATTTTATTGACTGGTATCTGCGAGCAACAGAACAAGGTTTAAACAGTCTGATGCTGCCTGATATTTTGGCCAAAAGGCGTTTGCACAGGACTAATATGGGTATTAGCGATCGCAACTCACGTATCGATTATGTTCGAGTCTTAAAAGCGTCTTTAGATCGTCGTCGTCAAGCGGGACAAATTAAATCTTCTCAGGTTAATTGATTTGAAACTTTTAGATTATAGGCAAATACTGGGTTTACACCAGCTAAATGAGGTACAAAAACTACTATTACAGGCTACGGTACTGCAGGGACAAGCAGTTCAGCAAGTTTGGGATAAGTGGCAGTCAATAGTGGATTTAGATCTCCTTGATTCGGGTTCGGATGCCCTGCTGTCTCGGCTTTACTGCAACCTCTTGGCGCATCAGATAGAACACCCACATATGGCTAGGTTGAAGGGAATCTATAAGCGTAACTGGTATGCTAACCAACTAGCACTCAAAAAGTTGGCAACGATGCTCCAGGTTCTGCGGGCTGCGTCAGTGGCGCCGATTGTTTTGGGAGATGCCGCAATAGCTTTAACTAGCTCTATGGAATTTCAACCTTCGATTCACGACTATTCTTTGCTGGTACGTAGTACAGAGCGAGAACAGACGCTATCTGCTTTACAGAATAATGGTTGGTCATTAACCGAGCCGATTGCAAATCAAGACTACTACGAACCTAATTTCAACTGTCAACTGCAAGATCGCTCTCAGAATCAGCTCAGGCTGCAGGAACAACTTTTTTGGGCTGTTCCCCAAGAACATACAACCGAACAGCTATGGGCAAGAGCAGTTACCTGTAGTTTGGGACAGGAGAAAGCTTTAAGGCTTAACTTTACTGATTTATTTTTAAATCTCTGTCTCAGAGCCTTTTACTTGGATCAAACTCAGCAGATTAGCTGCTTTGTTGAGGCAATGACTCTCTTACGACAGGAAGAAGCAGTTAACTGGGTCGATCTGGTGACTCAGGCGCAAAAGTACCAAACCATTTTGCCCTTAAGAAACATGCTCACGCTACTCGAACAACTATTCTCCCTCTCTCTACCTGAATGGATCTTACCTGCCCTCCATCAAATACCTATCGGTCAAAAAGAATTTCTTCAATACCAAATTTTGCCCAAGCAAAAACGCAGTATTCTCAAATCAATTTTGTACAAAACAGTTAACGCTTCTCAATTAATTACCCGCTAAAAATGCAGTATGGCTAACGCAAATATATCCAATCTCTATCGCGAAGAAGATTCAATTGCTTTTTTTGAAACCTTTCAGCGTGGCTTTAAAAGAGCAGTCGCTTCAGTTGGCGCAACTAATCTCTACTTCAATCTTGGTGGACGGGTTGTTTGTTTGCGGTTTGCCAGTCCCTCTTTAATTTCTCATATTGCTCCTGCAATAGCTCATCTCCAAACAGAGCCTGTCGAGAAGCCCGAATTAACCGTCTGTCTTTGGGATAGCGTCTCTACTAACGCACCCTTACCTTTGCTGGCACAGGAATCTTTAGTGCTGTTGCGCAACGAATTTTGGGCGCGTTTGGATACACGCATGGAAATCAAAAACTATAATAGCGATCGCATCTATAGCGTTTTTAATTTCGGCTCAAATGTCCTGAGTCTTTTAGATACTGAGGAAAACCTAGCCCTGTTCTGGACAGAAGATGTCGATCTTTTGCCCTATTGGGATCGGGGTTCGCCCTTAAGAGAAATCTTCAACTGGTGGACGAGCGCGAGAAACCTCCAGTTTGTCCATGCAGGAGCAGTGGGCAACAGCAACGGTGGCGTACTGCTGGCAGGTAAAGGTGGTTCGGGTAAATCCAGTACGGCGCTTGCCTGTTTAGATAGCGAACTAGTTTATGCCAGCGATGACTATTGTTTGATTGAAGCTGAACCTGAACCTTTAGTTTATAGCCTGTACAATACCGCCAAACTCAAAGGTCAAAAAGATTTAGAGCGTTTTCCCCATCTCACACCGATGATCAATAATCTCGATCGCCTCGGTGAAGAGAAGGCGATGATTTTTATTCAGGAACACTTCCCAGAAAAAATTATTAATCAGCTACCGATTAAAGCCATCCTCATGCCCCGCGTTACGGGACAATTAGATACACAGGTCACACTAACTAACTCAATGACCGCTCTCAAAGCTCTCGCCCCTAGCACGATTTTTCAGCTACCGAGAACAGGAAAAAGCTCCTTTACACTGATGTCGAAGTTGGTCAGACAAGTTCCCTGCTATTTTCTCGAATTGGGCACAGACATCCCTCAGATTCCTCAATGTATTAGTAATTTACTCAATGAACTATAAAATGAGCTTCTGCCAATCTTGGGTCGGGGAATCTTCGGTTGAATTTTATGTTTAAACTCAAAGGCGTATTTATTTTAATTTGGCAGGCTGCCCCTAAATGGGCGATCACTAGGGCGATAATTCTGCTGTTACAGGGTCTTCTACCCTTAGCATCGCTTTACCTGACTAAATTAATTGTTGATGCCCTCGCCGCCAGCACTAATGTTGCCGACAAGACAGGAGTATTTCAAGAAATTACGCTGTTTTTAGTGTTAGTCGCGGTAGTTACTATTTCCCTGAGTATTTGTAGTTCCTTGGGGGAAATGGTTAATGCCGCCCAGTCCCAGCGGATAGTTGATTATGTAGAGAGTATTCTATACCGTAAGGCGATCGACATAGATCTCGAATATTATGAAAATTCTTACTACCACAATATTTTACAGCGCGCCCAACAAGAAGCCCCATATCGACCAAACCAAATTTTGCAGCACTCAACGGCAGTAACGCAAAACGCCATTTCTCTAGTAGCGATGGTGGGGTTATTACTTTCTTTGAATTGGGCAATTGCGGGTATTTTGTTCTCCGCTGCTATTCCCGCGATGGCGGTTAGGTTTAAGTATGCAGGCATCATGTACCGCTGGCATCGACGCAAGACTGAGGTAGAGAGAAAAGCTTGGTATTTTGGCTGGGTACTTAGTACAGATAAACTGGCAAAAGAAATCCGCCTGTTTAACATTGGCTCAGTTTTTATCGAACGCTTTCTCGATCTAAAAAAAGATCTTTACCGAGAACAGTTCAAAATTCTTCGGGGACGCTCCCTAGCAAACTTGCTAGTTCAGGTAATTTCGGGAATGATGATTCTCGCTGCCTATAGCTATATTGTTTATCAGACTGTGCAAGGCGCTCTCAAGCTAGGAGATTTAGTACTCTACCATCAGGCATTTAAAAGAGGACAACAAGCTTTAGCCCAGCTAATTACAAATCTATCTCAACTCTATGAAGATAATTTATTTTTAGCCAATCTCAACGAATTTCTGAACCTTAAACCGAAGTTAATCGAACCAACTCAAGCCGTTACTGTTCCCCAGCCAATTCAGCAGGGAATTGCATTCAAAAATGTAAGGTTTTCCTATCCTGGTACGTCCCGTACGGCGCTCAAAAACATTAATCTGACTATTAAACCAGGTGAAACTATTGCTCTGGTAGGTGAAAACGGATCGGGCAAAACTACACTAATTAAATTGCTCTGTCGTCTCTACGATATTAGTAGTGGCAGTATTACTATTGATGGGGTTGACCTGCGAGATATGGATAGTCGTGCCCTGCAGCGCCAGATTAGCGTTATTTTTCAAGACTTTGCTCGCTACGAACTCAGTGTCCAAGATAACATTTGGCTAGGTAATGTAGATTTGTCTCCTGATGATGCAAAAATTGTTGCTGCTGCCGAGCGTGCGGGAGCTGATCAGACAATTAGAAGCTTAGAACAGGGTTATCAAACTATTCTCGGCAAAAAGTTTGATGGTGGGGATGAACTGAGCGGAGGACAGTGGCAGAAAATAGCTTTAGCTAGAGCATTTGTGCGAGATTCACAGGTGATTGTGCTGGATGAACCTACCAGCGCCATGGACCCCAAAGCAGAAGAACGGGTGTTTCGCAAATTTCGCGAATTAATTCAGGATCGAGCCGCCATCTTAGTTACTCATCGCTTATCTACCGTGACAATGGCAGACTGCATCTATGTAATGGCAGATGGAGAAATCGTCGAAAAGGGTACCCATCAAGATTTGATGCAGCTTGACGGTATTTATGCCGATCTGTTTGAGACTCAAGCCAAAAATTATCAAACTTCATCATCATAACTTTTGCTTAATCTAATAGACATTACGTTGTTTTATGGCTTCTCTGTGATAGTAAAATATGCTTGTTGAGCAATTAGAGAGCAATGATCACTAGCAACGAACTAGACTGGTTAA
>JBCBEA010000315.1:0-5337 GCA_038529195.1 Cyanobacteria bacterium J06600_6 | reverse complement strand
GTTTTTATAAAAACTGAAAGCCAAAAAATCAAAGATTCTTATAGAACTTTAATTGAAAAAGTTCTAGATATTGGCGAATCTTTGGTAGAGGTAAAAAAAAGATTAAAGCATGGTCAATTTGAAACTTGGCTTACTTCTGAGTTTTCCATGTTGAAGAATATGAATGTAAGAACGGCGCAAAGATATATGAGTGCAGCCAAAGAATTTAGGCTCAATTGTAAAGACAATTTAAGTCCCGAATTGCTCGCTCAAAATTTTGTACCTACCGCCATATTTACATTATCTGAGTCATCAACTTCGCCAAAAGCAAGAGAAGAAGCAATTGAAAGAGCCAAACAAGGCGAGAAAATTTCTACTAAAGTAGCTTTGGAATTAAAAGCTAAACACCGTTCTAAAAAGGAAGCCACATCACAAAAAATAGATTCCTTGCCTAATAATTTACAAGTTTTAGGCAAGGAATCTCAAGCAAATGTAGATTCTCCATTACTCCAGCCACCAGAGCAAAAAATTCTCAAAGTTATTCCTCAACAAAATTCATGGCAGTTGGGAAAACATCTTCTTTTCTGTGGCGATCCTAATTCTGATAAATTTATTAAACAGTTACCATCAAAAATTGCCCTTAATTTGGCTTTTCCTCAAGATAGAAGCTGGATTTTCTCTTATCCCAATCAAATTGACTCTTCTATGAGCTTTACCAGTATATACCAGGAGGATATAGATTCTATCTTTTTAAAGAAAACTATAGAAGATGTAATTCAATTTACTACGGATGAAAATAATTTAGCAACTATTTGTTTTCTCCCTAGTCCAATTATTTTATCAGTAGCTCATAATTTAGGATTACATTGTTTTATTGCAGAACCAAATCGCGCTAAATGCGAAAATCTGCTGACATTCTGGGAAAAGTTTAGAAAATAAAATAAATAAAAAAACGACATATTATGTCGTTTTTAATTTGATAATGATTCATTAAATTAAAAACGCGATGCCTTTGGCTAGCTCCGCAATCGCCCATTCCAGATAACTCAGAAATTCTGATTAAGTTCAGTTACTGACTAGTACAAATATCTTAATTTGCAGGTTTGCAAAAAACTGTTAAAAAGGTATCATGTGTCTAAGAGAAAACACGTAAATTCTCACCTGAGATCATAAGTCTCGACAAAAATATAATCCTACTTTAAATAAACGCCGTGTCTAACTAAATTGACTCCTAATATTGGAAAAACGGACAAAATTAAATATCCAAAATATCATACAAAATATTAAGGATTGCGATCGATATAAGCGAAAAACCCTGCCAATTCGATCCCATAGCCGATTCTTAGCGGATAAGAACTGGTTAGATGGCTCTATTAGAGTTACAATTTTAACCAGCTAACTGGATTATATTCAGTTTAGTTAAAGACCACTGAACACCGAATTCAAACTTTAGGCGGTTTTATCGGCGTTCTATTAAGTAGTAGCTCCCAGTTAAGGGAAGGAGGAAAGTTGGAATGTAACAATTAACGATCCAAACTGAATAACTAGTCAGCTAAAGGGGAGATTATTATAAATAATCGCTAACTCTTTTTGCTGCCTTCTGAGTTGATTGTATCAATCAAATCACCTGTTTGACAAGTTTTAACAGACATTTTTTGCTGCAATAAAATATTTAAACCCAGAAAGCAGTCAGCACAAGGACTAGCTAAAACTAGGCTTGATTAAGAATTATTTAGCTTAGGGAAATAGAAAAAGGTTGTTTTCTGTTGTCCGAATCAAAATAAAAACAAAATTAAATTTCAATTCTTTCTCGACGGCAATCGAGAAACAGATCAACTCCCCATTTTTAAATTTGAGTATCTACTATTATGACTTGAACTAAGGGGTTCGATCAAGCTTTATTTGAATTTTTTTGCTTCGGATAGCACTTAAACAGCCAGAAAAAAACCATCATAGTTATCTGGAGAACTTCTTGTGCTTTTTGAAAAACACAATCAAGAATGGCTTGATTCATCCGTTAGCCAAAGTATTATTGACTTAAATGTCGTATCCCTCAGAGATTTTGAACCCTACGACCGAATTTTATATGGAATTCCTGATGGCGATCGCCGTAATGATGGTAGAATTCGAGATAAGCTGTTAAGAAGATATCAGCATCTAGAGGAAGGCGGTTGGTGGGTATCTGGAAAAGACATTTTAACTGGAGAAGATTCCCCATGGGGACAGTTTAAACCAGATACACCTTATCGCTATCAAGAAAAGTCGGAAAAGGGTTTTGAAACTAATCAATACAAAAATAAACTTATTAAGTATGAAACGCCAAAAAATGTACCTACTGAGATAATTGCTCTAAAAGTAAGCTTTTTAGACAGTTGGAATATTGTTCAACAATATCAAGAGGCAGCAAAAAATGCTTGGATTGAAAGAGTTCAGAAAAATTGGCTAACTCTTACAAAGAAAGAAAATATACAAAATGTATCAACTCGGAAAATTAGTTCCACTGCCAGAAGATGCCTATCCAAAAGTGAGATGTTCGATACGAAAAGTGGACATGCAGACAGTCAAAAATCGAAACAATCCAAATTCTTTCAAGAACTTCAAGAAGCTTGTTCGGGAAGAAAATATGACCAAATTAATCAATTGGTTCAGTCAGTACAAAATTGCTCGAAGAACAATCCAGAAAAATCTGATAATACTTATGGAATAGAAATTGAGAGACTTAGGGAGATAGAAGACCGAGAATTTTGGTCTTGGCTCGTTCATACTCCCCAAATTCCCGTTGTTCTCACAGAAGGTGGAAAAAAAGCTGGATCGATCATCTGCGCTCACTACATAGCGATCGCCTTACCTGGAATATACAACGGCTACCGTCAACCAAAAGACAAATGGGGAAATAAGGCAGGTAGTCCTCACCTTATCCCACAACTAGAATTATTGGCTCAAGGTGGTAGAGAAATAACTTTCTGTTTTGATCGCGATACTAAACCCTCTACGGCTAAAAACGTCCGTACCGCAATAATCAAAACTGGAACTCTACTGCAACTCCAAGGAGCTTCAGTCAATTTAATCTCTTGGAACGATCCATTCAAGGGAGTCGACGATCTTATTTCCCATAGGGGCGTTGACTATTTTAGATATCTTTACCAATCTCGAATCTCTCTATCTAACTTCAAGCTAAAAGCTGCTTTAGATATCTCCAAATACAAACCGTTGTTAATCAATCAACGATATTTAAGTGATAGTTTAGTACCAACCGAACTAGCTCAACTCATCGGACTAAAATCTCCTAAGAATACAGGTAAAACTGAGTGGCTTTCGCGCATTGTGAGACGTTTAATCAATAAAGGAAAACCTGTCTTAATTATTACCCACAGAATCCAACTAGCTAAAGCATTATGTGCCAGATTTGGAGTAGATCACATTGAAGAAGTTAGAAACAGCGAAACAAAGGGTATATTGGGCTATGGGCTTTGTATAGACTCACTACATCCTAATTCTCAAGCTCATTTCTATCCTGAAGATTGGTCTGAAGCTGTAGTGATTCTCGATGAAGCGGAGCAAGTAATTTGGCATATGCTTGACAGTTCTACCTGTCAGGAAAATCGGGTAGAAATCATTGAAAATTTCCAAGCTTTGCTCAAAATAGTAATCAATTCTGGAGGTCAGATATATTTGAGTGATGCTGATTTGTCCTGTATTTCCCTTGATTATGTCATTAGTTTAATCGGTTCACCTATCAAAACTTGGGTGGCTGAAAACGGTTTTCAATCTCAAAACAGAAGAAAGCTAATTCCATACATTGGAAACGATCCCCGCGATCTTATTGCCGCTCTAACGAAAGAAATCGAAGCTGGTGGAAAAGTCTTAGTTCACACTACAGGTCAGAAAATCAAAAGCAAGTGGGGATCAATTAATCTTGAAAGCTACTGCCAAGAAAAGTTTCCTCTCTCAAAAATTCTCCGAATAGATCGTGATTCTGTATCCGAACCTGGGCATCCTGCTTATGGTTGTATGGGAAATTTAGACCGCATCATTAATTCCTACGATATTGTAATTGCATCTCCTGTAATCGAAACAGGGGTATCAATAGATATCAAAGGTCATTTTAATTCTGTTTGGGCAATTGCCCAAGGAATTCAAACCGTTGATGCTGTTTGTCAAACTGTCGAACGACTTAGAGATGCTGTACCTCGTCATCTTTGGATTAAAACAACCGCTAAAGCTAATCGTATTGGTAATGGTTCAACTTCAGTTAAAGCTCTGCTTAGATCTCAGCATAAGTTGACTCAAGCAAATATTAGACTGCTTCAACAATCTAGCATGAATGATTTTGATGACCTTGAAGTTGATTTTTCTCCTACATCTTTTATAAGCTGGGGAAAAAGAGCTTGTATTGTGAACGCAGGTAAAAATAATTATCGCGAATCAATTCTATGCAAGCTTCTATCAGAAGGATATGAATTACATAACCATGACGAACAAAATATTGTAAATGCCAATATTATTCGTCAAGAGGTTTACCAAGTGTGTGAAAAAAATTACCTGAATTATTGCTCCTCAGTTTCCACAGCATCATCAGTCTCCGACAAAGAACTCGAAGAGCTAAATAATAAAAAGGCTAAAACTAAAACTGAACGTCTATCTGAACGAAAAGGCAACCTAGAAAAGAGATATGGAATTGAAGTTACACCAGAATTGGTTAAAAAAGACGATAATGGCTGGTATCCTCAACTACAGCTGCTTTACTTTCTTACAGTAGCCAACAAATATTTACCAGAACGAGATTGTAAATTCCTTGCTAAAATTTCTAAGAACAATAAGACTTTTAAGCCAGACATAAATAAAAAGACCCTATCTGCCAAAATCAAAGCCCTAGAAATAATTCAAATCCAGCAATTTCTAAATCCTGAAGCGGAATTTTCCAAAGATACCCTCGCTGATTGGTTTGAATTTGTAATTGAGCTTCGTTTCGATATTAAAACTCTGCTTGGTGTTTCTATCAATCCTGAGAAAGATAGTGCGATCGCTGTCGCCCAGAGAATACTTAAAAAACTAGGCTTAAAACTAGAATTCCAATGTTGGCGTGGCGATCGTAAAAATAAGCAACGTATTTATTCAGGGTGTAATCTCGGCATTGGCTCAAGTTCTAAGATCTTTAATTACTGGCTTTCTCGCGATACAACAGCTCTAGAAGCTGCTTGAGTTTTTGGTTCACACCTTTTTTTAAGTAATAAAATATAAGAAAAAATAGCATTTACAGACAGAATCTGGCTTATGCAAATAGATATATTTATTATCTCACTTAAACAAATATTAGGTTGAGAGGAAGGGATAAATCTAGCGAAGATACTGTTGGCG
>JBCBEA010000314.1:0-5345 GCA_038529195.1 Cyanobacteria bacterium J06600_6 | reverse complement strand
CTTCAGAAAAAGATTTTTTAACCACGCGAGTCTCCTATAAGTTAAGTCTCGAAGGACCTAGCGTTAATTTGCAAACAGCTTGCTCTACTTCTTTAGTAGCGGTACATTTAGCCTGTCAGAGTTTGTTGAGTGGTGAGTGTGACATGGCATTAGCAGGAGGAGTAGCGATTTCTCTTTCAGCAGGATACATACACCAAGAAGGAGGGATTTATTCCTCTGACGGGCATTGTCGCGCTTTTGACAGCAATGCTCAAGGTACTATCGCAGGTAGTGGTGTGGGCATTGTGGCTTTAAAACGGTTAGAGGATGCTCAAAGCGATCGCGATAATATTTTAGCCGTAATCAAAGGTTCGGCAATAAACAACGACGGGGAAGCAAAAGTCAGCTATACAGCACCCCGTATCGATACTCAAGCCAAGGTAATTAGATCGGCTCAACTGGTAGCAGAAGTAGAGCCAGATAGTATTTCCTATATCGAAACTCACGGTACTGGTACATCTTTGGGCGACCCGATTGAGATAGCCGCATTAACTCAAGCTTTTGGTCATAGTACAGATAAGCAGTTTTGTGCGATCGCCTCAGTCAAGCCGAACATCGGACATTTGGACGCAGCAGCAGGAATAGCAAGCCTGATTAAAGCTGTGCTGGCATTGAAACATCAACAAATACCTCCAAGTATTAATTGCGATCGCCCTAATGAGCAAATTGACTGGGATAATAGCCCTTTTTATGTCAACCGCGAGTTAACTGACTGGAAAAGTAGTAATAGTCCCAGACGGGCGGGAGTTAGTTCGTTTGGCATTGGCGGGACAAATGTTCATGTTGTGCTGGAGGAAGCTTTGGAGAAGGCGGAGGGCAGAGGGCAGAGGGCAGAAGGAATAGGAGAGCAGGGGGAGCAGGGGAGCGGAGTGAGCAGGGGAGCAAATTGTGTTCGTCCCCAATTGTTGGTTGTTTCGGCAAAGACTGAGACGGCATTAAATACGGCGACAAATAATTTGGCGGATTATCTACAGTCAAACCCTGAGTTAGATTTGGCTGACGTGGCGTATACACTACAGTTTGGTCGTCGAGCCTTTGATTATCGACGGATGGTGGTTGCTAACAGTGTTGAAGATGCAGCAGAATCTTTAAGTATGACCGCGCCAGAAAAAGTATTTACTAATAAAATTGAGCCAGGATATAGGTCAGTAGTATTTATGTTCTCTGGGCAAGGTTCGCAGTATCAAAATATGGGCTGGGAACTTTATCAACACGAGCCTGTATTTAAAGAGAATTGCGATCGCTGTTTCCAAATCCTCGATAATTATCTTGATGTTTCATTAAAAGAGATTATATTCTCCCCCGCTTCCCCTACTTCCTCCGCTGCCTCTGCTCCCTCCGCTTTAATAAACGAAACCCAATATGCCCAGCTTGCCATTTTCACGATCGAATATGCCCTGGCTCAGCTGTGGATGAACTGGGGTGTAATGCCCGAAGCAGTTATCGGTCATAGCATTGGCGAATATGTTGCAGCCACTATAGCAGGAGTATTTGACTTGGAAGATGCTCTAAAACTGATAGTAACTCGCGCTAAATTGATGCAGCAGCAGCCATCAGGAGTGATGTTATCGGTAGCGTTATCGGCAGTGGAGATGGAACAGTATCTCAATGCTGAAGTAGATTTAGCGGGAAGTAATGCTCCCTCTTTGTGTGCGGTGTCGGGAACAGAAAATGCGATCGCCAATCTGGAGACATTGCTACAGGATAAAGGAATTGCCTGTCGTCGCTTGAAAACATCTCATGGCTTTCATTCTAGCTTGATGGATGGTGCGATCGCTCCTTTTATAGAGGCTGTGAAAGCAGTTAAGTTAAGTCCGCCTCGCATACCACTTATTTCTAACGTTACGGGTACTTGGCTGAGTGAGGCTGAAGCAACTAATCCTGAGTATTGGGGACGGCATCTAAGGCAAACGGTAAGATTCACCGAAGGGATTAGCGACATAGTGAAAGAACCGAATAGAATTTTGCTGGAGGTTGGTGCGGGAAAGACTTTGAGGACTCTAGCTAAACAAGTAGCTCCTCAGCATACTATCCTCAGTTCAATTCGCCATCCGAAAGAAAAGCAGCTATCAGCTAATGAGGGTTGGGGCGACTTCTCTTTTATTCTTCGCACCTGCGGACAACTATGGCTATCTGGAGTAAAAATAGACTGGGATAAATTGTATTTCGAGCAGCCTGGCCGTGTTTCTTTGCCCACCTATCCTTTTGAGAGACAAAGATATTGGATTGAAGCCGATCTAGCTGAGTTTGCATTATCTTCAGCTACTAAAATCGAATCTGATTCTAACAATTGGTTTTATATTCCTTCTTGGTCTAGAGCTTTACCTCTGACCAAAATTGATAGTGCAGAATTGGCACGGAAGCAATATCGATGGCTTATTTTTGCAGATGAAATAAGTTTAGATGATTCTCTATCAGAAAAGTTAATTAGTTCTGGACATCAGGTTATTACGGTTATACCTGGAACAGGATTTAAAGTAGTTAATGATAATAGTATTGCGATCGAGCGAGGTAATTACCAACAATTGTTTAAGTATTTAAGCGATCGCGATTTTATTCCCGAACAAATTATTTATTCTGAAGACGGAAAGCATAACTATACGCAATTATTAGATTTAGTCAAAGTATTAGACAAACAGCTATCTAATCCGATTCAACTCAACATTATAGTTAACAATCTGCATGATATTGTTGGCACAGAAGATATTAATTTAGATTTAGTTAGTATCGAAGGAATTGTAAAAGTTATCGGTCAAGAATATCCACAGACAAACTGTCGTTTAATCGATACAGATGTTAGCCAGACTCAGTTGAACCCAGATTACTTAGTCTCAGAAATATTAACCGCCGATAATTTATCCATAGCCTATAGAGCTAATCGTCGTTGGCAGCAAATCTATCAGCCTTTGGTTTTGGATAGCGATCGCTCTCGCCTCAAACAACAGGGCGTATATTTGATTTTTGGCAGTATTACTCAAGGTTTGGGGTTAGTTTTTGCGGAATATCTAATTAATAAGTTTCAGGCAAAGTTAATTTTGGTTGGCGAAATCGAGGGAGAGTTAAATATCGATTGTTTGACGATTGAAGTAGATATTAATAATAGACAGGCAGTTAGTAAAGCGATTTCCGAAGCGGAATCATCAATCGGAAAAATAGATGGCGTATTTTATTCTACGCCCATGACTAATCAAAAGTCTGCCAGCATTATTGCCGATTTGAACTCTGAGCATTGGGAATATAATTATCAAACTAAGATTAATCCACTGCAAATTTTGTCTGAATGTTTAAGGGATAAACAGTTAGATTTTGTTTTAGTTCAGTCTTCTCTCTCTTCTATTTTAGGTGGCATAGGATTAGCTGCTTATGCGGGGGCAAATTGTTATCTAGATGCTTTTATCGAACAGCAAAATAATAATTCTAATTATCTAACTCCCTGGTTTAGCGTTAACTGGGATGCATGCCAAACAGAATTAGAAAAAGCAAATAATACAGGCATTGGGGCTAGCTTGACTGAATTTAGCTTAACGCCTCAAGAAGTAGGAGAAGCGACGGAAAAAATACTTTCTCTCACCTCTGGTAGTCAGGTAATCGTTGCGAAAGGAAATTTACAGCAGAGAATAGATCGCTGGTTAAAACCCACGGCTAAAGATAATAAAGCAAACAAAACAAATAATATTCAGCAACATTCGCGCCCGAATATAACCAGTGAATATGCAGCACCAACTAACGAAACAGAAATTGCGATCGCCGAAATTTGGCAGCAGGTACTAGGTATAGACAGTGTAGGTATTAACGACAGCTTTTTTGAATTGGGCGGGCATTCGTTACTCGCTATTCAGACAATTTCCCGTATTAGAGAAAAATTTCAGGTGGAATTACCAATGAGCAGTATTTTAGCTGAGACTCCTACCGTGGCAAGCTTGTCAGCAATGGTAATCGATAAATTACCGAAAGAAGAAGACTTGGCAACTATTGAATCACTTCTTGCTGAGGTACAAAATATGTCGCCAGAAGAAATTACCAAGCAGTTGAGAGAGAGAAACTAGAATATTCTTCTTCCTACCTACATGCGGACAAGTCCTTTGTGCCCTCTGCCTTCTTCCTTACAAGGGTAAGTTTTTAACAAAGTAGTAAGTGGTTACTATCATTTGAACGAGATAACACAATTTTCCTCTCCTGCTACATGCGGGCAAGCCCTTTGTCCTGCTTCCCCTGCTCCCTCTGCTCCCTCTGCCCCCTCTGCCCCCTCTGCCCTTTACCTTAGATAAAATCATTCTGCTGAATTGCACTAGGAGCAATATCTTCGATAATCGCCAAAGTTATCTTTCCTTGTCTAAATCTAGTATTGTCCCCAACTCCATCGATAGTCAGATCATTAAAATCGAGTCCACCAGTTAATTGAAATTTATCCACCCCGTCAACATAGTCCAAGATTTTGTCTTGATCGCTACTAGAGGTACGGTTTTCTAGCCGAAAAACATCGTTTCCTGCTCCTCCAGTTAGATTATCCTTCCCTTTTCCACCGATAAGAGTATCTTTACCTTTACCGCCTATTAAAACATCATTTCCAGCACCTCCACTTAGCAGATCGTTACCGTTTCCGCCCAGGAGTCGGTCATTGTTATCTTCTCCTAATAGCCTGTCGTTACCATTCCCACCATTAAGGGTATCGTTTCCGCGATCGCCTTTTAGGGTATCTTGTCCTCCTAAGCCATTAATCTGGTTCGGAAATCGGTTGCCATCATAGCGATCGTTATCTTTTGTAGGCAAATCAGTCGGAGTATCAAAAAAACTGACCGTACTAGACTGTCGATCAGGGTCAACTAAATAGTCTTCTCCATCTTGCAGTGTATAGGTCACAGAATAGTCATCTGGATCGAAAGTAGAATTATTGAAAATCGCATCGCTATCATTATCCTTAAAGATAGGAATAGAAACCGTTGCTACTTGGCTCGTAATATTGAGGCTAAAACCAGAAAAGTCAAAGTCCCCAACCAAATCGCTTGCGCCTATTACTTCAATGTCAAACAAGTCCAGTTGATTTAAAGATTCAGGAATATTTCCCCGCACAGTAACATCTATTCCTTCAGGGTTTGGAGCTTCGCTTAACTCAAAACGAAAAGTCAATAACGTACCTTCTGTCTCGACAAGATTATTGGGGGAACTGGAAAAACTTACTTCAAGATCGTTCGATACTTTTGCCGATTGCATAATTCTTTTTGTTGCCAAAATGATGAAGTTAATTTGAAATGGAAGTTAATTAAAAAATTCATGAGAGCAACGAAGTTTTTTAATTAACTTCCATT
>JBCBEA010000313.1:0-5354 GCA_038529195.1 Cyanobacteria bacterium J06600_6 | reverse complement strand
GTATGAAGTCGAACACTATATAGAAATAAAGGCGTTGCTGGATCTAGGGATGATTCTACAATTTCCACTGCTAAGAAAATCAACCAAAAAGCTGAGAGCTGAGAGCTACGAACAGATTACTTTGCGGTTTCACGTTGTCCCCTTGTGGGATACTTTAAATCAGCAACGCCGAAATAAAAAACCCCGCATGGTGACGGGGGAGGATAACTAATCTAATTTCATTTAAGTTAATAGCGATTGCTTCGATCAACCAATAATCTCTTTGGCTTTGGCAACGACGTTATCAACAGTAAAGCCGAATTTCTCCATGACAATTCCCCCAGGAGCAGATGCACCAAAGGTATCAATAGAGACTGTACCGCCTTCAAAACCAACATATCTCTGCCAGCCAAAGCTACTTGCAGCTTCTACTGCTAGACGTTTGCCCGCAACTTTAGGCAGTACGGAATTTTTGTATGCTTCGTCTTGAGCCTCAAACAGTTCCCAAGAAGGCATAGAAACAACGCGCACTTTCTTACCTTCGGCGATTAGTTTTTTAGCTGCGCCAGCACAGAGCTGTACTTCGCTACCCGTACCAATTAAGATGATGTCTAGCTCTTCGGGTTTAAAACCGCAGGAAAGTACATAAGCACCCTTCTCAGCTTTTTCCATTGAGCTACCTTCTAGGTTTGGCACATTTTGGCGGGTGAATGCCATCAAAGTAGGCTTGTTCTGTTTTGAGTGTTCGATCGCAACTTTATATGCACCCGAAACTTCGTTACCGTCCGCAGGGCGAATTACAGTCAGGTTAGGAATCGCTCTTAAAGAAGCGATCGTTTCAATCGGCTGGTGGGTAGGACCATCTTCACCCTGTCCAATGGAGTCATGAGTCATAACCCAAATTGAACCAACTTCTGAAAGGGCGGAAAGACGAATTGCTGCCCGCATGTAGTCGGTAAAAATGAGGAAGGTTGCGCCGTAAGGAACTAAGCCCGAACCGTGGAGCGCCAGACCGTTACAGATTGCACCCATCGCATGTTCCCGTACTCCAAAGTGGACGTTACGGTTTTCGTAGGCATCCTTTTGGAAGTCGCCAGTGCACTTTAACTCAGTTAGGTTGGAGTGAGTCAAATCGGCAGAACCACCAATCAGTTCTGTAACTACAGGAGCAATTTTGTTTAGGCAAGCCTGAGAATACTTACGAGTAGCAATACCGTCATCTTCTGGCGTGAAGGTAGGCAATACGTCTGCCCAACCATCGGGTAACTTCCCGCTTAAGAAACGCTCAAATTCTGCTGCTTCTTCTGCATACTTAGATTTGTAATCAGACATGACCTGATTCCACTTTTGTTCGGCATCAGCACCACGATCTACTGCTTTACGCATGTGGCTAAGAGCATCATCGGGAACTTCAAAGTCGCCAACTGTCCAGCCGAGATTATCGCGAGTAAGCTTGATCTCGTCACCACCCAATTTAGCGCCGTGAATGCCCGCAGTTCCCTGTTTGTTTGGTGCACCAAAACCAATAGTGGTTGTTACCTTAATCATGGTGGGCTTATCTGTTACAGATTTTGCCTCCTCAATTGCCTTAGCAATTGCATCTAGGTCGCTGTTGCCATCTTCAACGTGAAGTACGTGCCAGCCATAAGCTTCAAAACGCTTGGAAACGTCTTCGGTAAAGGCTACATCGGTAGAACCATCGATAGAAATGTGATTGTCGTCGTAAAGCGCAATCAGCTTACCCAACCCATGGTGTCCAGCCAAGGAACAGGCTTCGCCAGAAATACCTTCCATGTTGCAGCCATCACCCAAAATTGTATAGGTGTAGTGGTCTACCAATTTTGCATCGGGCTTGTTGAATTTAGCTGCCAAGTGAGCTTCTGCCATTGCCAAACCAACAGCATTTGCAATACCTTGACCCAAGGGTCCAGTTGTAACTTCTACCCCAGGCGTAACAAAGTTTTCTGGGTGTCCAGGAGTTTTAGAACCCCACTGACGAAACTGTTTAATATCTTCAATTGAGACGCTGTCGTAACCTGCAAGATACATTAGGGCATACTGCAACATCGACCCGTGACCAGCAGAAAGCACAAAGCGATCGCGGTTAAACCACTTGGGGTTTTTGGGGTTGTAGCTCATGAACTTGTCCCACAGCACAAACGCCATTGGCGCAGCACCCATAGGTAATCCTGGGTGTCCAGAACTAGCTTTTTCGATAGCATCTATGGCTAAAAAACGAATTGAATTAATACAAAGATTTTCAACTGAACTAGTTGATGGGCGGGCAACTACCATATTTGTTATATAAATAAACGACGATAAAACAAAAGGATCTGGGCGTGCTTGGACGCACTGTCATCAAAGATGCGGTCGTAGACGTGATTTTTAAGGCTATTTTTTCAGTCTTCTCCCTATCATCTCATCCTATAGGAACAGCAAGCAAGTTCTAAAATTTTTAAATTGAGCGAACTGTATCAACTCACACAGCTAATAAATTATTTGTTTGGTTAACTAGTAATTTAAGGTTGATTTTGAAAATATCAAACTATAAAAATTAAGCTCACTAATATAGGTTCCTAGGTAAAAAATACAGATTAGCTAAACTATTAACTATATTTTTTAAAAGCTAGAGTAACATTATGACCGCCAAAACCAAAGGAATTAGATAGCGCAACGTTTACCTCATGTTCGCGACTTTCGTTGGCAATATAGTCTAAATCGCACTCTGGGTCAGGATTTGCCAAATTAATAGTCGGCGGAACTTTATTGTTGGCGATCGCCATTGCCGTAGCCACCGCTTCAATTCCTCCAGAACCACCTAGTAGATGTCCCGTCATTGATTTAGTCGAGCTAATCACAATTTCCTGCGCTCTCGTTCCTAAAGCTTTTTTAATTGCTTTGGTTTCATTAGAATCATTAGCAGAGGTACTCGTCCCGTGAGCATTGATGTAATCAACTTCCTCCGCAGCTATTTCGCCGTCGAGTAAAGCTAGTTCAATTGCTTTGGCTGCACCCTGTCCTCCTGGCACGGGAGAGGTCATGTGATAAGCATCACAGGTCATACCATAGCCAACTATTTCTGCATAGATATGAGCGTTACGAGCTAAAGCATGCTCTAGCTCTTCAATAAAGAGAATTCCTGAACCTTCTCCCATCACAAAACCGTCGCGATCGCGATCAAAAGGACGACTGGCATGGTCTGGGTCGTCGTTACGAGTAGAAACTGCTTTTGCCGAACAAAAACCAGCAAAAGAAAGGGGCGTTATTGCTGCTTCTGCGCCACCGCAAATCATGGCATCTGCATAGCCTCCCTGAACAATCCGAAAAGCATCGCCAATTGCGTGAGAACCTGCTGCACAGGCAGTAACGGTGCAGGAATTAGGACCTTTTGCTCCTGTATGGATCGCAGTTAAACCTGCTGCCATATTGGAAATCATCATGGGAATCGTAAAGGGACTGACCTTTCTTGGTCCTTTGGTCAATAGGTTTTCGTTTTGAGTTTCCATCGTCCTCAATCCGCCAACTCCAGTCCCAATTAAAACTCCAACCCGATCAGCATTTAGCTCATTAATTTCAAACTTAGCATCAGCGATCGCCTGTTTGCTGGCGCAAACCCCAAATTGAGCAAAGCGATCCATGCGCTTGGCATCTTTTTTGTCTAAATATTGGTGAGGATCGAAGTCCTTTACTTCTGCAGCAATTTGACAGGCGTGTTTTGAAGCGTCGAAAAGGGTAATTGCACCGACTCCACTACGTCCCTGCAATAAACTTGCCCAATAGTCCTCTAAATTTTTACCTATGGGGGTAATTGCACCCAAGCCTGTAATTACAACTCGCTTGTTTTGCCTGTTTGTCATTTTTGCTCTCTATACGCTTTTGCTGTGGCACGATTGATTCGGGCTGCCGTTTACTATTTTCAAAATGCTAGTGGCTAATCTGACCACTAACGGAAAATAGCTGAGAGAAATAAACATAATCATTTCCGATTAAGCTGGTTTATGACGATTACCTCAGCAAGTTGGCAGCCACAATCGACATCCTTGACCAGCATGATAAAACTTAAGCAGCAGCAGTTTCTTTGCTGATGTGCTCAACTGCCTTGCCGACTGTGTCTATCTGTTCGGCTGCTTCGTCGGGAATTTCAATATCAAATTCTTCTTCTAAAGCCATCACTAACTCAACCGTATCTAAAGAGTCAGCACCCAAATCGTTAGCAAAGCTTGCTTCTGCTGTGACGCGATCGGCTTCCACCTCTAACTGATCGACAACAATACCCTTTACTTTTTCAAAAATTTCTTGATTCATTAATTTATTCCTTTAAAATAACCCGTTTCTAACTACATTAAAGTCTAGTTAAATTAGACGGGTTTTCTAACCAAACTAAACGCTAGCTTACAAACAAAGCGGCAACTCTCATCTTATCTGAAAGAGGGACAAAGTTCGTCGCTAATCTGCCTGACAGTCTCCAAGATTTGCCGTCTGTAAATGCATTTGGAAATTATAAACCAAAAAGTCAAAACGGAAGACTAACTGGGGGTCGATAGTTCTTCCGTCTATAATGGCTTCTCAAATATCACAGGATATAGAAGAAAATATTAGGCTACGTTTACCACCGTTGCTCTACCTTTTGGGAGTCTTGGCACTTTTTGCCATATCCTTAAAACGATTGAGGCTACCGCCAGGACGGCGACGATATTTGGTCAAAACAGGCATCAGGTTGTTTTCAGCAAAGGTTTCTCCCTCCACCACGCCATTACTATCTGTGGTTTTGTTGTTGGTATTGTTCATTGCTGCCACCCAAAATGGAGGATCAAAAGAAGATGCTCCTGCATTTTGAGGCGTAGATTTAGCTGGCTTTGCTAACTGCTCTTGGGCTTCAGGACTAGGAGCTTTACCATTCTTTTTGGCTGGGGCTAGCTCCGCTTTCGCTGATGCTACTTTTTCCTGAGCAGTATCTATTGCTGCACCAGCAGTTTTAACTACTGACTGTACTGGTTCAGACTGCACTACTTCCTGTGCTTTCTCCTTTACTGCCTCAGTTGTTTTTTCCGCAGCTTTGGCTACAGTCTGAACCGCTTCGGATTCTTTTGCTTCGTCTAATTCTAGATAATATTTTTTTTCAGGACTTAACAGCTTTTTGAGCATTTGCATGGTCTGGATGTACTCCTAATTAATAAAACTAAAGGGTCGATGCTAAAAAAAGATAATTACTGTTGATCGCCTCTTTTTTTAGAGCGCGAACTGCTAATAGCTAAATGGTGCGATATTTCAGCAATAGCTACTCTCTACGTCATCGACAATTAAGAGGCTGCATCAAAATTCGTTTATTTCTAGCCCCATCAAAATATTTGGAGCTATAAAATACGATGTAAAAT
>JBCBEA010000312.1:0-5361 GCA_038529195.1 Cyanobacteria bacterium J06600_6 | reverse complement strand
CACGATTTAATTGTCAATTTAAATCGTGCACGTGTTCGGATTAACTTCGTATCTTTATCGAAGAAAATCCAAATCGACAAATGAATCTAGCCAGAAATTTTAGCCAGAGTCTGTTCTAGGCGAGTTTTATCTGTACCCTGCTGGTTCAGCAGCAGCCAGGTTTGAGTCAGATCGGGACCGTGTAATTCTCCTGTCAAGCTTGCTCTGAGCGATCGCATGACTAAGCCTTTTTTGACTTTCTGACTTTTTGTGACTTGCTTAATTAGCGCCTTAGCATCTTCTTCTGTTACCCCTTCAGAGCTATCAAGACCTGCAATAATTTCTCCAACTACCGCAGCTACACCTTCCTGCTGAAGCAGATCCATGGCTTCGTCGGCATACTCAACCGAATCAGCGAAAAAGACCTTGGTTTCTTTAATTACATCAGTCAGACGATTGAGAGTTGGTGCGGTCAAAGAGGTCAGATGTTCTAGCCAAGCCCGATCTTTGCTATCTAGGTTGAAACCAGCCTCTTGCCAGTAAGGAATTAGCAAATCGGTTAACTTATCCGCAGGCATGGCGTGGAGATACTGACTATTGATCCAGTCGAGCTTGTCCCAATCGAATTTTGCCCCTGCCTTATTGACTCGATCCAGCTCAAACTCCTTGGCAGCCTCTTCCAGAGTAAAAATCTCTTGAGTAGAATCAGGAAAAGTCCAGCCCAGCAAAGTCATGTAGTTAACTAATGCTTCGGGTAAGAAACCCATTTTACGGAAATCATCAATCGAAGTTACGCCATCACGTTTCGATAATTTTTTACCATCCTGATTTAAAATCAACGGACTGTGGGCAAAAACTGGCACTTCTGCACCCAATGCTTCATAAAGTAGAATCTGTTTGGCAGTATTGGCAATATGATCTTCTCCGCGAATTACGTGGGAGATCTGCATATCAATATCGTCAACTACCACCGCCAGGTTATATAGCGCCTGCCCATAGGGTTCGTCTCCTACCGCTGCGCGAGCAATCACCATGTCGCCGCCTAAATCGGCACCCTGCCAAGATACAGAGTCACGGATCGAGTCTTGCCAGACAATTTGGCGATCGCTATCAATTTTAAAGCGAATTACGGGCTTACGTCCTTCCGCCTCAAACTTATGTTTGTCTTCATCACTCAGGTTACGGTGACGATTGTCATAGCCAGGAGCTTTGCCCATGGCTTTTTGAGTCTCGCGCATTTCGTCTAACTCTTCGGGAGTGCAGTAGCAGGGATAGGCTAATCCCTTATCTAATAAAGTTTGTACTGCCTGCTGATATTTTTCCAGGCGTTGAGTTTGGAAAAACGGACCTTCATCCCAATTTAGTCCTAGCCAAGCCAATCCTGACTTAATATTTTCCGTATATTCGGGACGCGATCGCGCTGCGTCGGTGTCTTCAACTCGAAGTACAAAAGTACCCTGATGATGGTGGGCGTATAGCCAGTTAAATACTGCTGTCCGCGCCGTACCAATGTGTAAATTACCTGTTGGTGAAGGAGCAATCCTTACTCTAACACTCACAAAATACCTCTTGTCTGAAACTAATTTTTTCTCTACATGCAGTTTATTATTGTAGCGATATTAGGCAGCTTGCCTGATAAAAACAAAAAGTAAGGCGATTGCCCTAACCAAAACATTTGGTGTTTAGAGCGATCGCCTTCAGTTTAAATTCGACTTAAAAGTGGAGCCGAGCAGAGTCGAACTGCTGTCCAAATCAGCTATTCACTTGCCCATTCGTTCACAGGTTTAGCTCCGCTTACCCTGGGAGCGGGGGTCACCAATTGTCCCTGGTGGCAGGATTCTTAGATAAAGTCTTTGCCTAATAATCTACCTAAGAAAATATATTAGGAGCATCCGTTGGGGTTTTGTCTCTAATCCTTAACGGAGTCAAACTAGAGACGAGCAGACCTGAAAGAGTTTTTTCTAGATCTAGGCAGCTACTGCCTGACGCTCAAATTTTACGATGTTGTTTGCATCTATATTTAGTTTGAGTCTGTTTTACGAGATGGTACTCACTCTCGACCTGAATCACGGATCAGTTTTTACTGACCTGTCGAAACCTTTACGGCCCCATGTTTTTTTCAAGCTATCAGCTATCAGCCATCAGCTATCAGCCTTTACAAAGATATTTAACCTTTTTTCGGTGAAGTGTGAAGTGAATAACTCTAACTTGAATTAGTATTGTAGCTAACTTTCTAGAGAATGGATCGGAAAAATAGCCAAAAACATTACAAAAGATTGAGTTGTATTGTTGCTAATAGTTTGCGATCGGGATTCATTTTACACTAGTAAATCATACCTAATCTAAACAGCAGTTTTAGTGACAGGTAGATAGTTAAGATTTTGTCTCGTCAACAGCTCGAATTCGTTTAAAACTATTATGTTCCCTATCAATCGCCCCCGTCGTTTGCGCCAACACCCTCAACTGCGTCGGATGGTGCAGGAAACTTTAGTTACGGCTAACGATTTAATCTATCCGCTATTTGCTGTGCCTGGCACGTCTGTCGCTAACGAAGTTGTTTCGATGCCTGGTGTCTATCAGCTTTCCATCGATAAGATTGTAGAAGAGGCAAAGGAAGTCTACGACTTGGGCATTCCCGCCGTGATTCTCTTTGGTATTCCAGAAGATAAGGACACCGACGCTACGGGTGCTTGGCACGACTGTGGCATTGTGCAAAAAGCTGCCACGGCGATCAAGAAAGCTGTACCTGAATTATTAGTCATCGCCGATACCTGTCTTTGTGAATATACTACCCACGGACACTGTGGCTATTTAGAAACGGGAGACCTCACGGGTAGAGTTCTTAACGATCCAACTTTAGAATTACTCAAAAAAACTGCCGTATCTCAAGCCCAGGCTGGAGCAGATATTATTGCGCCGTCAGGGATGATGGATGGTTTCGTCAAGGCAATTAGAGAAGGTTTGGACGATGCTGGCTTTGAGGATATTCCCATTCTTTCCTATGCTGCCAAATATGCCTCGGCATACTACGGTCCTTTTCGTGATGCTGCTGACTCCGCCCCTAGTTTTGGCGATCGCCGTACTTACCAAATGAACCCCGCAAACGGCACAGAAGCCCTCAAAGAGATCGAATTAGACATCGCCGAAGGCGCAGATATGCTGATGGTTAAACCCGCACTCTCCTATATGGATATTATCTGGCGTGTCAAAGAAGCAACAAACTTGCCTGTCGCTGCCTATAATGTTTCGGGGGAATATTCGATGGTTAAAGCTGCTGCTCTCAATGGCTGGATTGATGAGAAAAAAGTCACTCTCGAAACCTTAACTAGCTTTAAGCGAGCTGGAGCTGACTTAATTCTTACCTATCACGCTAAAGATGCAGTGCGTTGGTTGAATAAATCATAGTCAACACAACTCTTCAAAATTAGAATAATTGACCTAAATATGGATTTAAATTTTAAAGGTACGAGATTACTAGTTAGCGATTTTGCTGGCTGCGTTGGTTTCTATCATAAGACTCTAGGATTTGACCTAATTTACCAAGCCCAAAGCGGTGAAGAAGCAGATTTGAAAATGGGTGATACCACACTTAACTTAATCAAGCGATCTTCTATGTCTAAGATTGTCGGCATGGCAGACAACCTTGATGATGATAACCTTACTGACAACGTGGCGCTAATCTTTACGACTTTAAATCTAGACGAAACCTGCAAACAACTAGAAGCGTAAGAGGTGAAGTTATTTCTAAACCTGTATATCGTCCTCAGTGGGGTATCAAAACAATCTATTTGCGCGATCCAGATGGAAATCTAATCGGAGTCTACCAGATGACTGATTACACGCCAATCTAAATGAGATTCAGTATAACTGCATCATCGAAATTCTATCTCTAGAGCTATTTTCAGCCTTTACAAAATAAGTGAAGATCGAATTGTTAGATTGAACTATTTTTAAGAGGTTATATAGTGCAAAGATATTTTTCATCCATCAAACGCTGGATCGCGACAGGTTTATTAAGTCTTTTAGCTATTACTTTTGTATGGCAGGGTGCTTTTATTGCTGATAATACAGCGATCGCTGATACGGCAGATAAAATTGAGAATAAAGTTGATCGCAATTTAGAAAGAACTAAAGATTTTGTTGATGACGTAAAACAAAACGTTAAGCAGAGTGCTAGCAAAAGCGAAAGCAGAGTAGACGACAGCACCGATGGTGATAGTGGTTTGATTGAAAACATGGCAGATAAAGATGCTGCTCGCATTAAATCTAAAGCCAATAAAGATGCTGCCAACACAAAAGATGCGATCGATAAAACTGGAAATGTAATTGAGAATACTATTGAAGGTATTAAAGACGTTTTTGACAACTAATTTAAAAACTGAATAGTTAAGAGATTTTATGAACGCCCGCGCGGAAATTTTATCAACTGGGACTTATCGTGCCAAAGGATAAAAGTAGCGTGGGTATATTTTTTGGTGAATTTTCAGACCTTCTGGATTATGGGTTAATCAAAAGCATAAGCAGCCATACTCAACACGCCGTAGGTATAGCTAGAGTGCAGTTCTATGGCATTATCTCCCGCGCCCATCGCCACAAACAGAGGTAGAAAATGTTCGGCTGTGGGATGGTTTTTCTCTGCATAGGGAGCAAGACGGCGATAATTAAATAAAGCTGACTTATTTCCCTCGCAAACAGCTTTTGATAGCCAATCGCTAAATTCTTTAACCCATTCTGGGGGAATAGCATTGATCGCCTCTCTGCTTAACTCCCGAAGATTATGGGTAGCCGAACCGCTGGCAATAATTAGAACCTGGCTATTTCTCAGAGTTTTTAGAGCTTCACCCAGGCGAAAGTGATATTCGGGCGAGAGATGGGGCTGAATCGATAGCTGGGCTACTGGCACGTCTGCATCTGGGTACATCATCATTAGGGGAATCCAAGCTCCGTGGTCTAATCCGCGATTTTGATTCAGGCTAGATTCTATTTCTGCATCTAATAACAGTTGTTTAACCTGCTCTGCTAAATCGGGCGCACCCCTAGCCCTATATTTTATGGAATTGAGTCGGCGATCAAATCCTACAAAATCATGAATCGTTTGGGGCTGCTTGGCACTACCGATTGTTGCTTGGGAAGTATGCCAATGAGCAGAAATCATTAGGATCGACCTTGGTTTTCCCAACTGTTTACCTAGTGTCGATAAGAAACTGCGAGCAGGGGATTCATGCAGACATAAGTCTGGCGCACCATGAGAAAGAAAAAGGGCGGGGAATTTCGATCTGGAAAACATTTTGTTTGACTAAATACTGTAATAACTCAAACTATTTACAAGATAGCACGGAGATTGTTTGAGCACAAACAGTTTTATTGGGATTTAGTCAAACA
>JBCBEA010000311.1:0-5369 GCA_038529195.1 Cyanobacteria bacterium J06600_6 | reverse complement strand
GATCGCTATTCGGTAATTTTTAATTCATCTAAATTCCAAAAAGCACCACCCAACGCTGAATATTCAACTCCCTCAATCTTGTTGCGTACTGCACCAAAAGATTTTGGATTAACTAAGTAAATAAACGGCACATTGTCGGACACTAACTGTTGAATTTCAATATAAATAGCTTTACGCTGCTCCTCATCTACTTCCCTCGCCCCTTCCACAAATAGGCGATCTATTTCCTCTTCCCAATCAGCTACCGTTCTACCTTCAATCGGCTTCTGACCAGGAGCAGGTTTTTGATTAAACATATGTAGATTACCATCCGTAAACCAAACGTTGGCACCGTCATTTGGTTCATTCCCACCAGTTAGACCCAAAAGTATACATTCCCATTCTAATGAGCTGCTCAATTTACCAACTAGAACATTGAAGTTAATCGCTTTAAAATTGACATCAATGCCAATTGCTTCTAGATCTGACTCTACCTGTTCTCCCATGGATTCACGAATTTTGTTGCCGGTATTGGTATTGAGAGTAAACTTAACTCTGTTCCCTTGAGCATCGAATAATTTACCTTGTTTGTTATAAGTAAATCCTGCCTCCTTGAGTAGCTGCTTGGCTTTTTGTGGCTCGAAGTCATAACCCTGCAATGTGTCGTCAGCAAAGGGAGACTGTACAGAGATAAAAGAGTTCTGTGGTTGTCCTAAACCTCGATAAATGTTTTTGACCATCCGCTGGCGATTGAGAGCATAGGCTATGGCTTGTCTAAATTTGAGATTATTAAACCACTGGGATTTGATTGGATCTACTAAAGGTTTTCCTTCTCTCTTACCCGTGTTGAGATTAAAAACAATGTAGTTTGTACCGTAATCGGGTCCTCCTGCTTCGATACGAAAATCCCCCCTCTCTTCTTCTTTTTTCAGCAGAGAGAAATTTTCGGGGGAAACGCTAATCGCGTCTAGACTTCCAGAACGAAACTGCATTAATGATGTATCGGTAGATTCGACAATTTCCCAAATAACACGCTTTATATGAGGAACATCTTCGTTTAAAACTTCTTTTTTCCAGTAGTTAGGATTTTCCTCAAAAGTGACTCTTTGAGCAGTAGTATAGCCAGCAATTTGATAGGCGCTATTGGCAGGTATTTCTGCTGGAGGAGTATTTAACGCCCAGGTGGTTAAAAACTTCAGATTTCCATCTCGATCTGTTGCTTCTAAAGTCGATCGCAAAACATGAGCGGGTAAAATTCCCAGACTGGCATTACCCAAGAATGGCGCAAAGGGTTCTGGCAGGGTAAACTCAATCTGCAAATCATTTAATTTTCGTACTTTTGGCAGTGTCTTGCTTTCGCCGATGCGGAAGCCATCTCTGGAGCTAGCGGGGATTTTAGGATTGAAATATAGCTGATTGTAAGTGAAATCAACATCTTCTGCCGTTAAGGGATGACCATCAGACCATTTAAGATTTTTTCTGAGGGTAAATACAAGCTTAAGTTTATCGTCAGAAAACTCCCAAGATTCAGCTAAGGCTGGCTCTTTTTCTCCCGTTTGGGGATTACTAAATACTAAGCCATCAAAAATCATTCCTCCCACACCGCTACTGGTGGCATCGGTGGCAATTACAGGATTAAACGTTTTAGGATCACTTAAAATTGTCTGGACTAATTCTGACGTTGACTCGGAGTTGGCGACTAAAGTACTAGGATTGCAGGCAGCAAGAGGTATTAACAAGATTGCAACCAGTAGAACCTTAAGCCATTTTGTCAGCAGTGTTGAAAGGGAGTTGAGTAGATCCAAAGCGATGATTTTCTCCTGCTCATTTACAGCCTAAATATTTAGCCCACATTATATTCGCAAGCTTTTATTTGAGGTTTGAGTTTGATAGTAATATTATTTTTAGCTATCAGTTATTAACATTCACCTAACTTACCTATATGACATCTACTAATCAGATTGGCGTAGCCGTAGTGGGAACGGGATTCGGGCAGAAGGTACATATTCCAGGTTTCCAGAATCATCCCCGCACTGAATTAGTAGCCATACATAATCGTGATTTGACTAAAGCAAAAGCGATCGCCGATGAGCATAAAATTTTCTATGCCTACGACGATTTAGACAAGATTTTATCCTTGCCAGAAGTAGATGCAGTTAGTATCTCAACACCTCCCTTCCTCCACTACGAAATGGCGAAAAAGGTTCTAAAGGCGAAAAAGCATCTGTTGCTAGAAAAACCGATGGCAATGAACGTCAATCAGGTTAAAGAACTTTATCATCTAGCACAGGCTCAGGGGGTTACCGCTACCGCCGATTTTGAGTTTCGCTATGTTCCCGCTTGGATGTCCCTAGCTGAACATTTAGCGGATGATTATGTTGGCAAAAAGAGATTAATTAAGATCGACTGGCTAGTGACGAGTCGTGCCAACCCTAAACGAGACTGGAATTGGTATTCCCGTAAGGATTCTGGTGGCGGCGCTTTAGGCTCGATCGCATCTCATTCTTTTGACTGTATTAACTGGCTATTTGGTTCTGTATCAAAACTGTCTGGCTATCTCAATACCTCTATTCCCGAACGCCCAGATCATAACGATGGTGGAATTGTTAAGCCTGTCGATGCGGACGATACCTGCCTGATTACCATGGAATTAGCCGACGGCACACCTCTACAGTTAAATATTAGTTCTGTAACCTACAACGGCAGAGGACACTGGGTTGAAGTTTATGGCGAAAAAGGAACATTAGTTCTAGGCAGTAGTAACCTCAAAGATTATGTTCATGGGTTTGAACTATTTGCCGCACCTGCAGGTAAATCTTTAAAAAAGGTTTCGATTCCTAAAAAATACGACTTTGATCGCGTGTTTACTGACGGTAGGTTAGCGCCCTTTATTCGCGTTATCGACCGCTTTGTGGCATCTGTTGATTCTGGTCAATCCCTTACTCCATCTCTCAAAGAAGGCGTATACTCCCAGCTACTGATGGACTTGACTCAGCGATCGCATCAGCAAAAATCCTGGGTAAATGTTCCCAATTTAGAGGATTTTCTCGCTAATTAAGCTAATTTTATTTTCACGAAATCCTGACATACGCTTATTGGCAAACTCTATCAAAAGGAATATTATTTAACTAAGCTCAGTAAAAACACTCAAGTATAACAGACGAAATAAGCATAAATCTGTCACAAAAGTCACTATCTGCCCACCTACTCTATTGAAATTAGCAAATCCCAAGACTAGTGATTATGTCTGGTACTTAGTTATTACTGTTAAATAAACTTTTGCCTTTGAGCGTAAACACTTTATGATATTCAGCACAACTTCAGTTAAACGCTATTCGATAAATTCGATCCGGGAAGAAGCAGCTAATCTACTGGAAATTGGCGTCATTGCACTAGACCAGCCTCTACGAATTTTGTTTGAATACCTGCCCGCTAAACAGTGGAGCATGATTGAGTGTGAGCTAGAGTTACATGATTATTTACTGCGTGATCGCATTATCGATCTTGTTGGCGAGATTAACTGGGAGTGCGACTAAATTGAAGTAAGAGTATTGAAGATCGAGGAGATTGCAGCAAAAGATTTACGCTTAATTTCCCAGCTGTTTATTGATGTTTTTTGTCATTCTCCTTGGAACGAATATTGGGAATTTGATTGGGCATATGAGCGATTAAGCTGGATCTATAATGCTCCTGGATTTGCAGGGTACATTGCTAGGGATAAAAAGATATTGGTTGGCGCTATTCTGGGTCATTTTGTGCCGTTTCAGGGCAAAAAAGGCTTTCAGTTAGTTGAGTTTTTAGTTCGTGGAGATTGCCAGAATCAAGGCGTTGGCAGTCAATTATTAAAACGATTAGAATCTCATCTAAGACAGGATAACTGCGATTTTGTATTTTTACTAACGGCAAAGGATAGCAATGCCGAATCTTTTTATGCCAAACACCATTATCAAAGAGATCGTAAAATAGTTTTACTCAACAAAGAACTATAGGTATTGCTGTAGCGAAAGAGTGAATCAGATTGATTGGGTTTGCCTGACCACCTCATATCGTCAAAAACATCTACTTAGCCGATTAAAGGAAAGCAGCAGAAATTATCAGGATAGCAGTGTTGGCAATCCTGTTTTTCCTCAAGATCTACGTTTGAGAAAATATCAGCATCAGGCGATCGCTAATTGGTTAGCCAACCAGGGTAGAGGAACTCTGAAAATGGCGACGGGTAGCGGGAAAACAATTATTGCCTTGGCACTTGTTGTTGAACTTTATCAGCAGATTGGACTACAGGTTTTAGTTGTAGTTTGCCCGACTCAGCATTTAGTTTCGCAGTGGTCGAGAGAATGCCAGAAGTTCAATCTCGAACCGATTAACGCCATGATGCGAGCCGATAGTTGGCAAGGTGAACTCTCAAACCAGCTTTACAATTTACAGACTCAAGCCCAATCATTTTTAACGCTGATTACCACTAACTCGACCTTAATTAGCGATCGCTTTCAGTCTCAGCTCAAGTATTTTCCTGCGAAAACTCTAATTATTGGCGATGAGGCTCACAATCTGGGTTCAGCGCAAATTTTGTCCCGTTTACCTCGCAACATTGGTTTACGTCTAGCGCTCTCAGCTACTCCTGAGCGGGAGTACGACGAAGTTGGCTCAGAAGCACTGCGAGAATATTTTGGGGCGGTTATTCAGCCAGAATTTACGTTGAAAAATGCGCTCAAACAAGGTGCGTTAGTACCCTATCTCTATTACCCAGTCTTGGTTGAACTGACTAATGCGGAAGCTGTCAAGTATGCCAAACTGAGCAAACGCATTGGCTGGGTGTTAAATAAAAATCCCAGTTTCCAAGGCAACGATCCCTTGACCTCTTTATTAAATAGGCGATCACGTTTGATTGCCAATGCAGCTAACAAGCTAACCTCTCTCAGAGAATTGATGACACCTAGACTAAATAGCAGCCATACAATTTTTTACTGTGGTGATGGCTATTTAGATGAAGATACCCGTCAAATTGATGCTTTGACTTTGCTTTTAGGTAAAGAGTTAGGCTTTCGGGTAAATACCTACACCACAGATACACCTTTAGAAGTCAGAGAAAGTTTACGCTGTCAGTTTGAGTCGGGAGAGTTACAAGGACTAATTGCCATTCGCTGTTTGGATGAAGGGGTAGATATTCCGACAATTAAAACTGCTGTGATTCTAGCCAGCAGCAGTAACTCGCGCCAGTTTATTCAGCGTCGAGGCAGAATTCTTCGTCCCCATCCCAGTAAACTGCAGGCAACTTTATTCGATACCATTGTTATTCCTCCTACTTGTGATCGAGATACCTGGGAAGTAGAAAAAAACCTGTTGCGGAAAGAACTATTGCGGTTTTTGACTTTTGCCGAATTAGCCGATAA
>JBCBEA010000310.1:0-5375 GCA_038529195.1 Cyanobacteria bacterium J06600_6 | reverse complement strand
AAATATCAAAAAATGCAGCCATTAGAACGGCAGCTTGAATCGAAATATACGTTAGCAGTAGCCTAACTGTATATAACCTTGAGTTACTAGAGTTGAGATCTAAGTTTTAAAAAACTCAACTCTTTTCTTCTGATTTAACTAGCTGACAATACAAAAAATATAAATATTTTTTGGGCGTTGCACAATCGGAGGATGATTTCTGAAAATTCTTAGTTTGCAAGTAAATTAAAAAAGCTGATGGCTGATAGCTACGAGTACAAAGGACTTGTCCGCATGTAACACTTTGTACGTCATATTTTAAATTAGCAACGCCATTTTTTGTTTATACTCGAATTTAGATTCGATTACCGTAATTTAGCTCATCAAAGATAATTTCGATTTTAGTTCCTTGAGTTTGATCTAATTTTATTTCACCGTCTAGCTGTTCTACCAAAGTACAAACTAGTTCCAAACCGAGAGAATCACTGTTGTGGAGATCTAAACCTTCTTTGAAGCCTACACCATCATCTTCAATGGTCAACATAATATGACTATGATCGATATACTGTAGTTTAAGCCAAATATTACCGCTATGGCGATCGCGAAATCCGTGTTCTAAAGCATTAGAAATTAACTCGTTGACGATCAAACCGCAGGGGTTGGCGCTTTCAATATTCAGCTCAATCTGTTCTAGGTCGAGAATCAAATTAATATTTCTCTCTTCACTGCCCTGAGAATAGGCTAGGTTGTCTAGAAGAGACTTAATATATTGGGCAAAATTAATTCGGTCTAGTTCACTATTACCGTAAAGATGCTGATGAACCATTGCCATTGCCGTGATCCTATTTTGGCAATTCTCGAGCAGTTTGTTTACTTCTGGATCTTCAACATAGTTGCTTTGAAAGTCCAATAGACTAGAAACCACAAATAAGTTGTTTTTAACCCGATGATGAATTTCCTTGAGCAAAATTTCTTTTTGTCGGAGAGACTTTTGGACTGAAGCATGATCTTCCAAATCTTTGTATAGACGAGCATTGGCAATCGAAATAGAAACCTGAGCTAAAAGAGCCTGCAATACCTCAGATTTTTGTTCTGTAAAAGCACCGGCGATCGAACTATTTTCTAAATACATAATTCCCTGCAGTTGATTTTGATAAATCATGGGAGCACACAAGATAGATTGAGGCAGATATTTAGCAATATAAAGATCGTTAGCAAACATATTTTCTCGGTCTGCTCTTTCTAGAATTACAGTCTGCTGAGTACTTTGAATATAGTTAATAATTGAGCCTGGTAAATCTTCGTATGTACTTAAAGAAACATAGGGTAGCTCAACTTTAACGGACGAATCAATAAATGCGGAAGCTGCCACCAGCCAATCGTTGTTTTGTTCCCAAGAATTGGCAAGTAGCAAGACTCCTTTTTGCGCACCCGCATTCTCTAGAACAATTGCCATCATTTTAGATAATAAGTTATCGAGAATAATTTCTGAAGATATCGCCTGAGATGCTTTAACTACTGAAAACAGATCTAAATTAGCTATATTCGAGCAAGAGATATATTCTTCATCATCATGTTCTATTATTGCCTGACTCTGGTTTTTAGTTAGTTCTGCTTGAGACAGATCATTTAAGTGACTCGGATGCTTTGATTCTAATTCTTGTATTTTACTTAAGGCACCCCAATGGGCGTATGCTTGGTAAGCATCAGTCAAATAATAGCTGGCGATTCGCTCGCTTCCTTGAGACAAATAAAATTCTCCAGCTAATTCTTTTGCTAAAGCAGATTGGTGTTGGTATCCTGCTTTATCTGCTTCAGAAATGGCTCGATCATAGTGAAGTGCTGCTAATTCATTTTTTCCACAGACTCGAAAAGTTTCGGCGGTGATCAGCTCATATTTATGCTGATAATTATGGGGAGCGTAACCTGCCCAAAGTTTAATCTGCTGTTGGTGAGAAATAATCTCTTCTGGCAAAGTGTCTAAATCGCTGCCCACTCGAACGGGATGAACTGCCAACATCGTTAAACAAGAGTAAAAACAGTATTCTGAAAAACACATCGTTCCAACTGCTGCACTCAGATATTGTTTTCCCTGATGAGTATAAGCAAGCGCCTGATCATAATCTTGAAACAGATAGCAGAGAATAATTTTGGCAAGGTAATAGGCAAATAAAGAAGTAGCATTGTTGGCTTCCTGCCAGCAAGACAGAATTTTAGTCTCATCAAAGCTCTCTCCCACAAGTAATAACTTGTCTTTAGCCTTTCCCTGTAGATTAAGATTTAGCTGTTGCCAAATACGAGCGTAATTTAGCTGAAAATCCTGCTGTAGATGAGCAATCATTTCAATCTGCTGACGAGATTTAAACTCCGCTACAGATAAAGTTTCGCCAACCAAAAGAAGATAAGTGCAGTAATATTTTGCCTGAAAGCAAGCATACTCTAAATCTCCTACCTCAACACCATCTTTAATACCGACTAAAAAATGTTCTAAAGTCGAGGCTGCTGGCTCTCGCCAGTGACGCACCATATTATTAAACAAAAAGCTAACTTTAGATCTTGTTTCTTTTGCGTCGAATTTTGCCTGTAATTCTAAAGCGAACTTTCCTAGCTGGTATCCAGTTTCAATATTGTCAGCAGCGCAGAGTAGCAAAGCATAGAGAGCATAGGCATAGGCAGAGAGGGGAGAATTGCCATGCTGAAGACACAGATCGATCATTTTGGAAACCACGACGGGAAATAATTCGGGTTTCACAATATAGATAGGAGGAATGACGATCGAAAGGACTTCCATTGCCCGAATAGAAAAGTTATCCTCCATAACTGGCAAACTTCTCAACGATTCGAGATTTTGACTGTCGATATCTAAACGCAGAGTGTATTCCCAGTCTTGAGTATAGTTATTCGGTAGAGAGATATCTAGTAGTTTCAGTACATGTAGACCTAAATCTACAGCTTGCTGCATATGATTTTGAGCAATGTGAGTCCTGATTCTAGTTTTATAAATTGGAATTCGGTCTAGTATTGTTTTAGCCTGACTCAAAACTATATTGCCGAGCTGTTCTGCATAGACAAAATTCCCCTGTAAATACTGAACTTCAGCTGCTTCTAAAAACACGGCTGACATTAGCTGGTAATTGTTTTGCCAGCCATTTGATGGGAGTAAACTTAAGGCAATATCTAGATAGCTCGCTGCCACTTCATAAGCATTAGCGGTTTTCGCTTTTTGCCCAGCTAGTAAATTTAATTCTACTAAGCGATTTTTCTCAGAACTATTATTTAAGAGTGCTCTGGCAATGTTTAAATGGCGAACTAGTTCAAATATTTTCTCTTCAATTTCGGTCGCTGATGTTTGCTGGAGCAAAAATTTACCAATAGCCAAATGCAGCTGAACTAATTCTTCTGGCTTTAGAAGCGAATAAAAGGTTTGATATACATGATTATGCAAGAATTGATAGGTAATGGTAGATGATTCATGCCCAAAAATAATAATTCCGGCTTTGAGCGCATAGTTTAATTCCTGGGTAATTGCATCCTGTAGGACTTCGTGAGAGGAAAATAAATCAGATGGTACTGTCGAATCGCTGATATATTTTGCCGTTGCTTGCCAAACATCAACTAGATTAGAAAAATCGAACTGGTTGCCCAAACAAGCTGCTAGCTTGAGTATTTTTTGGCAAGAGAGGGGAAGTCTTTCTATATTTCTACAGACTAATTCAAGAATATTAAAGTTCGCGATCGGAGTAGCGATAATTTCATCTAGACGCCACTGCCAGCTATGTGTAAAGAAGTTATATCTTAGTAGTTTTTCCTGATAGAAAGTTTGTAAAAGAAGGTGTAGAAATAAAGGGTTTCCGCTGGTTCGTTTAAAAAGTAGCTCGGCTAGTGGCAATGATTTACTAGATTGGCAGCTTAGTGTATCTAAAAGTAAGCTATTTATTTCTGTAATAGTCAAAGCCATAAGCTCAAGACGATTAATTTGAACTGTTTGAGCGATGTTTTCTAATGTCTGAGCTAAGTAATGATGCTTGTCTACCTGATTTGGACGATATGCACCAACTATTCGTAAATGTTGAAGTTCTGAGTCTGTCAGCAACAGCTCAATCAAACTTAAAGAGTCAGGATCTGCCCACTGTAAATCGTCGAGAAATAAAATCAGCGGTGACTGAGACTGGGCAAAAACTCGAATAAATTGGCAAAATACGCTGTTAAAAAGATTTTGCCGCTCTATAGATGGTAAGTCTGGTATTTCTGGCTGAGAACCAATAATTAATTCTAGCTCTGGCAAAATACTGGTAATTACTTTGCCATTATTGCCAACCGCTGCCATAGTTTTCTGCTGCCAAAGCTGACGACTTTCGGTCGGTTCGATCAGCAGCTGCTGAATTAATCTTTGTAATGCCTGAATTATGGCCTGATAGGGAGTGTCGCTGGCGATCGAGGTGAACTTACCGTAAATAAAATAGCCATTTCCATCAAGAACAGTAGGAACAACCTGATGAACTAAGGTTGTTTTGCCAATCCCCGAATCTCCGACTAACAGCAGTAGCTCGGGCACTTTTAGCTCCATTTCCGTGAGCGAATCGGCGATCGCTTTAAATGCTTGAGAACGACCATAAAGTTTGTTGGAAATATGAAACTGACTCTGCAAATCTAATCTACCCAGGTCAAATTTGGCGATCGTTCCTCGATCTTGATATTGAGTTTGACAATTTTGCAGATCTGCGGCGATCGCTGTTGCGCTCTGATATCGATCGTCAGGATTTTTTGCGAGCAGCTTAACGATTAATAACGAAATAGTTTCCGCAATCTCAGAGTTTAAATGATGTGGGGCGATGGGGGTCTGAGCTAGATGACAATGAATTAGCTCAAGAAAACCGGTTGCTTTGTAGGGTAGGACGCCAACAATTAATCGATAAAATAAAATTCCTAAAGAGTAAAAATCAGCACGGTAGTCTAAGGGAATATTCATCCGTCCAGTTTGCTCAGGAGCAATATAAGCAGTATCTAGTCCTGACATTGCTTTAGAGCGAATTTTTGCTACTGCCGTACCTTTAATCGCCAGAGATAAATCAATTATTTTGAGTTTGAGACTAGCTGGATTGATTAAAATAGAGTTAGGCTGGATATTCTGGTGAATAATGCCATGATGATGTACCTCTGCTAAAGCACTCGTCAGCTGAATGCCAATTTCTAAGAATTCCGCCAGATTAAGGCTTCGCTGTTTTATGAATTGAGCTAGACTTTGTCCCTCAAAATCTGACAAAATTAAAATTGGATTTTGCCCACATTTTTCTAGCTGTTGAGCGTTAATAATGCTCTCCGCACTGAGACTACTGAGCAAAGAATAGTCTTTTTCTAGCCAATTACTAATCTGAGCTCCTGTAAATTCAGAGTTA
>JBCBEA010000309.1:0-5385 GCA_038529195.1 Cyanobacteria bacterium J06600_6 | reverse complement strand
TTTAACTTTTGCCCTTAATACTTCTACATCTGGGTGCTGGGGATAGTCCGCACCGCCGTTACAAAAGGGCAGATCCATTTTTCTCAAATCGAGTATTTCTGCTGTCGCTCCCAGTTTTTCGACTCTGGCGATCGCCTGTTCCACGGCCAAGCCGCTATAAGCATCCTGACGTAGACTGCCGATGATTCCTACTATTTTTGGCATCTTGTTTAAATCGTACTCATTATGACTATGCTTAAGCTAACAGATTTGCTGTCAAATTAACAAGGAAGGTGGTTGTTTCTAATTATGACTAATTGCTGGTGCTGTAATTGGGGCAGCTAACCGCTACCATTTAACCTGCGATCGCTCCTTGGCAATTTGAAGATATACGCTACAGGTTTGTATCGCCAAATCTTTCCAGTTAAACCGCTCGGCGATCGAATTGTAGGCATTTTCCACTAACTGTTGAGCGAAATCAGGATTTTTTAAAATTTGCAGAATGCCCCAGGTTAGGGAACTAGAGTTATTAGCATAGGTCACGATCCCTGAATAATTGTGTTTCACAACTTCTGGTAGACCCCCTGTATCAGAAACAACGACGGGGACGCGAGCTGCAAAACTTTCAAGTGCCACAATTCCAAAAGGTTCGTATAAGCTGGGAAAAACGGCACAGTCCGCAACGGTCTGAAATTTATCTAAATCGGCATCAGACATAAAGCCAGTAAAATAGCACTGTTCCCAAATGCCCAAACTCCGAGCCTGGTGCTGGAGACGGGTAGTGTTACCACCGCCAATAATCACCAGCTTAACTCCGCCGCCCATGAACCGAATCACCTGAGGTGCAGCATTAAGCAAGACCGAAATTCCCTTTTCATAGGTCATGCGACCAACATAGTAAATTATTTTTTCACTATCATTGGCGAAGCGACGGCGGAACTCGATGCGATTAAAATTTTCTCCGTGATGCTTCTTTTCGGGACGAATACCATTATAAACTACGTCAATTTTATCTACGGGAGCTTGAAAAACCCGCTGAATTTCCAGCTGCATATACTGGCTACAGACAATAATTCGCCATGCTTCGTGAGCCAATAGCTTTTCTTTACCATTAATATATTGCTGTCTAACGTTATGGATGCCGTTGTAGCGACCATACTCTGTAGCATGAATAGTCGCCACGATGGGCATTTTAAAACTGTTTTTCAGGGCGATCGCAGCATCGCCAACTAGCCAATCATGAGCATGAATCAGATCAAAGTCACCATGCTGCTTGAGTAACTTTCCTCCCAGACTGCCCATGCTGTCATTCATGTTCGCAACCCAGTGAAAAAAATCATTGCCTCGCGCCACTGGGCAACGATAAAGATGAATCCCCTCCACAATCTCATACTTTGGTGCCGAGCCAAACTCCACCGTTAGTAAATGAATTTCGTGTCCTAGATTGATAATTTCGGGGTATAGTTCTGCAACATGGCGAGCAATTCCACCAACGATACGAGGTGGGAATTCCCAAGCTAGTGCCAAAATCTTCATTTTTTGATTCCTCACGCGATCGCACTGGTGATAGCTACAACTCTACCTGACTTATGCCATCATCATAGATTTCTCAACCTATTTTAAATTTTTGAAAGCTTTCAGGCATTCATATTTAAGTTAGATCGCAGTTAAGGCAGACATAATTTAATTTACTATTTACATATTTAAACACAGAGATCTTCCGACTGTCTTCCTTGTGACGACCCTGAATAAAATCATAATTAGGGTGCAAAAGCCGAAGAACACTGAAATTCATGCCCCTTGCGATCGCCCCCTGCAGCCTTCGCCAGCAGTTCTACTTTACCCCCCTGATTAATTTGCCATGTTTGCGCTTCAATCAAGGTCGAGGGAACAGAATAGCCAGATATCTGAGGAGAACTTCTTCGAATAGCTGGAACTCTCAAATCTTGCCAGACTGTTTGTCCTCCCAGATATTGTCCTGGATTAAGAGACATTCCCCCTTTTCCCGTAATTGCAAAGGTATTGTCCTTCGAAACGGGACAGTTGCTAGCGACAATCGCCGGAGGTGCCTCAACCGTATTAGCTACCTGGAGAGTACTGAGCTTTTTCTCCGATTCAATATTATTAATTTCTACTACTCCATCATCTCCAAATCTTGAAATAGCGGTGATCTTACTGCTGTTGTCAAAGAAAAGTCCCGCAGTGTTGATCGTAACTTTGCCTCCATCTCCGAGAAAAGCATTTGCTTCGATCTGGTTATTATTTCTACCGACGATAAAATCTTCGTTATCAATTGTGATGTTGCCTCCTTGACCATCACTTTCAGCAACGCTAGTGCTGATGTTACTGCTATTCGCTAAAAACAAGGAATCTGTATTCAAAACAATCGCCCCTCCCCCTGCTTTTTCGGCGCTTGCCGTTAGCTGTCCTCGATCTAACTCAAAGATGTTGGTTGCGATCGCAATATTTCCTGCATCACCGCTGCCACTACTGTTAACTGATATCTGTCCCTGATTGCTAAGTTCAACTTGATTAGCGACCAGGTTAATATTCCCCCCCTATACCTTCTCCTAGAGTTTCGGCAGTAACTTGACTAAAGTTGTTAATTTCTGCCTTGCCTACAACGTTGAGGATCAGATCGCCTCCTGCTTGAGTATTAGCTGAAGCTGTAATACTGCTAAACTCTTCAGGAGTAGCACTATCGAGTTTCAAAGAGTCAACGTCAATTTCGATCTTGCCAGTTTCTCCCATACCTGGCGACAAAGTAGAATTGCGACTGGGAAAATTACCCGCGTTGATAGTTGCGCCGTTAGTAATGCTCAGGCGATCGCTAATTAAATTAATATCTCCACCAGTTCCATCTGCTTCTAGGGCACTAGAAAATATCCCGCTAGAGCCAAATTCATTTGTGCCATCAAGTTCGATCTCTTGGGAAGTAATATTTAAAATTCCACCATTTCCTGAGCCAAGAGTACTTACCGCAACCTGTCCCCCTTGAATCACCCGAAACTGCTCGGCAGTAATATTTAAATTTCCACCATCACCAGCGCTAAGAGTATCGGTAGTTATTTGAGCATCATCATTTACCTCAAGTTCGCCAGTCACAACGGTAATATTGCCACCGTTGCCTAGAGCATCCAAACCTACCGTATTAAAAATACCGCTCTTAGTACCAGTCAACTCGATTTTGTCCGCTGTTATGGTTAGGTTTCCTGCATCACCAGAGTTATTAATATCTGCTGTTATCTGTGCGCCATCACTGATCAGAAGATTATCAGTTGTCAGATCGATGTTGCCTCCCTTACCATCACCTTCAAAACCAACATAATCAGCCTGAGCAAATAAGCCACTAGCATTTTCTATCGAACTGCCTCGCAATGTAATATCTTTGGCGGTCAAGATTATATTGCCAGCATCGCCATCCCCAAAGGTACTAGTATTAATTTGCGCTCCACCATCAACAAGCAGGCTATTGGTATTGATGCTAATATTTCCACCTTTACCCGTCTCCAAAATATCTGCTTGAGCAAATAGACCACTGCCAAAAAATCCTAATTCAGACTCTCCTAGAATCTCAATCTCTTCGGCTTTAACTGTTAAATTACCGCCATTACCTAAGCTGAAGGTATTGACATTAATCTGCCCGCCATCTTTTAGTAACAGGCTCTTCGTATCAATCTCAACGCTGCCACCATCTTCTGTTGCGTCAAGATAAACATCACTCCAAATCGAGCTAGCCATAAACTCATCAAAATCAGTTCCTGAAAAAATGACTCGATCGCCTTTAATTTTAGTGATTCCCCCTGGAGTTCTCGCTTCATTTTCTGCGACTATTCCTTCTGTTTCTGCAAAAATTGCCGAACCATCAGCCAAGCTGACAGTACCACCTTGAATTTGAATATCGCCACTACCGTCTCCACTCACGTCAATCGAAGCTGCATCTGTAAATGATATGTCTGCGCCCTTCGATTCACCGTAATTAAAGTTGAAGCCTGGTTCGCTACTGCTGCTGCTTATTCCTACCGTGACCGCCTCGGCGACACTGCCTAATTCAATATTTCCTGCCTCCGCAGTCAGATTTCCCCCTGGGAGGAAAATATTCTTACCTATTAGCGCTAGGGTGTTGCCAGCTTTAACTGCTAATCCTAAGCTGCGATCAAATCTGTTAATGGTAAAAGTTTCTTCATCAAAGAAGGCGTTATGTCCATTACCCTTAACGGTAATATCGCCACTGTTGCTACCAAACTGTAGACCTTGAGGAATGCTAACCGTAAGTAGCGGGGCTTCGGGACTAACCGCGCTAAATTCGCTCTGATCCGCAAATTTCAGACTATCGGCAGTCGTACCAACAAAAGAACCGCCAATATCTAAGGCTGCGTTTTCACCAAAGACAATACCGTTAGGATTGATTAAAAATAAATTGGCAGTTCCATTCGCCTCAATTAGTCCTTGAAGATCGGAAATAGAACTGCCTGTAACGCGACTAATAATATTGTCGATCGCCGTAGTATTATCAAAAGTAGCTGTTTGCTCGTTTAAGACGGAAAACTGCTCAAAACTATGGAATAAATTGCTACCAGCCGTTGTGCCTCCCGTAATTTCGATCGCTGCACCATTGGGGGCGACCACTGAATTATTGGGTAGAGTATTATCGGGAACTATTTGCGCTTGGGCAATGTCGCTGCTCCTCATCAATAATAGTAAGGCTAGGGGAAAAGACCAGAATCCAAGTCGATATCTAAACCCTGTGGGCAGACGCTTACCTCTATCGTGAAGACATAAGCTGGTTGAGTCTGCTTGGCGATCGCAATTATAGAGCATTGGTTCACATAAATAGTCTGATGTTTTTGCTGCTAAAATCCATCGCTAGATTTAGAGCATTACAGCTATATGATTCCCAAAAACTGTTAGTAAATAACTATTTCAAGGTAATTTTAAAAACATCTAAAACAGAGACATATCAAGATCGGATTCTGCTAACTCTTGACTGGATAAGCTAGCTAAATCTCCTAATTCCACATCTGATGTTTCTGATTCCGTATCTGTTTCAGCCGATTGTTCTGAAGCTGAAATTAGATTTAGCTCTACTTTACTAACTATAAGAGAATTGTGACCATCGATTTTTAAAATATCAGATTTAGATTCTATGTTTGACGTATCCGTGTTGGGGGTCGTCTCCTCTACATCAATGATTAAATTAGATACAGAGAATAAATCTAGACTAGGTTCAGAAGCAGCATTCAGATGTCCTGAAGCAATAGAGCTAAAATAAGCCTCTGAATGGAATAATTCTTGGCGAGAATAGCCTCTACCTCTAGATCTGCTGCGACGACCTTCGTATACTTCACTCTCTTCGATCATCTCTTCCACCTCTTCAGAGCGATCGCTAGTCAAGATGCTAACATC
>JBCBEA010000308.1:0-5426 GCA_038529195.1 Cyanobacteria bacterium J06600_6 | reverse complement strand
ATCTAAGTAAAATGCAGGAAGACGAGGCGGGATTAAAGAATATAGATGTTCAGGGTGCAAACTTATCCAGAAGCTCTTTGACTAATTCAGACTTAAGGAACGCCAATTTTAGCGATACAAATGCCTCAAATGTTAGTTTTGCTGGTTCCGATTTAAGAAATGCAGATTTTCGCTACGCCAACGTTAGTGGGGCAAATTTCTGCGATGCAGATTTGCGGGGCGTAAACTGGAAGGAAGTCACCTATAGCAATTCGACTCGCTGTCTTCCCGATGAGGCATTGGTATCTGTTCCCAAATCTAATTCAAACAGGCGCTCTCTTTCTGAAAATGTAGAGTCCGTAGAGAAAAATACAGAGTCAGTCAAAAGAACTACTGAAACAGTAAAGGATATTTTCGATATTTTTTAAAATGCGATCGCATTGCTAAACTAGCTCGCGAAAACTCATGATAAATAATCAGAAGACTCGTATTCGATTGATGCTGATGATTGTGCGTTGAATTTTGGGTATACAGGAACAAAGCAATTCTATTTCTATAAAAATAGTAATTAATGTTCTCTAAAATAATTCAAGAAATTGTTCGCGGAAAAATGTTTTTCTGCTCATTTGTTCTATTGTATGTACCAATTGTTTGGTGGGCAGTGCTTTCTGGCAAACCAATAGCAATTCAAACCACTTGGATAATGACTTTTTTCTTGGGAATAATCATTGTCATTGTGGGCATAGTAACTTCAATTGAGGCTTTCCAAAGCAGTTCTTGGTCAAAAGCAAAAGCTAAATTAACTGAATGCAAAGTTAAGAGAATTTCTGATACTGGTGGTAGTACCTATGCTCCGTCAGTATCTTATCAATTCAGAGTTGGCGATCGCCAATACATAGGCAGTAGCTACGATTTTAGCGATATTTCTGGCTCTCGGATTGGTGCCAATCGCAAAATTGAATTCTTGAAAGAGCGGTTAGATAGAGAGGATTGCATTGATATTTACTACAGCCCAGACCAACCAGAGCTAAATGTAATTTTTCCTGGAGTTCATCCGATACACGGTGTTAGGCTAGTTTTTGGATTGGTACTGATAACACTTTCTTTACCGACTTTATTAGAGGTAATCCAATGGTAAACATTGCAATCGCTCTTCTCGTCAAGCATTAAATAAGTTTAGTTAAGAACTATCTCAACTTGCCAGATTGTTGATTCAAGGACAACATCGTTTGCCAAACTTGGGTATCAATTACTTTAGGAGTATTATCTTGTCCTGGCAACGCACCGATAACCGTCAAGCGAACGAACTGCGACCTCATAGTTTTCAGCTGGACTTTATTGAAAACCCTTTATCTTCAGTAGTTATTACCTGCGGAAAAACAAAAGTATTGTGTACGGTGAGTATCGAGGAGCGAGTACCTAGATTTCTCTTAAATAGTGGACAGGCTTGGCTAACAGCAGAATACCGCATGCTGCCAGGGGCAACTAACACTAGACATTCGCGGGAGTTGATGAAGCTTTCGGGGCGCACACAGGAAATTCAGCGGTTGATCGGACGCAGTTTAAGAGCAGCAATTAATCTTAAGGGATTTGGCGAACGCACAATTACTATTGATGCTGACGTGCTTCAGGCTGATGCAGGGACGCGCACTGCTTCAATTACGGGTAGTTACGTTGCTCTGGCACATGGTATTAATAAACTGATTGCAGCAGGGGAGCTAAAAAAGTCGCCTTTAATTGAGCCTGTGGCTGCAGTTTCGGTGGGCTTGATTGATGGTGAAGCCTATTTAGATTTGGACTACCCTGAAGATGTTAAGGCAGACTTCGATTTGAATGTAGTCATGAACAGCAAACTGGAATTGATCGAAATCCAGGGGACAGCAGAGTCAAACAGCATGACGCGATCGCAATTAGATAAAATGCTAGACCTCGCCGAGAAAGGAATTAAAGAATTACTCGAAGCTCAGCAAGCAGCATTAGAAAGTTAAGAGCCTTAAACTCTAACTATATAACAGGAGGTAATTATGATTGATTCTGACAAATCGACAAGCGTTTGGGACTATAAGCCTAGCTGGTGCCAGCCTTGGTCGATTCTGCTCACGGGAATTACGGCGATTACGGGTAGTTGGCTGGTGTTGCATAATGTTTGGCTTACTAGCGCCGTTTCTCTGTTAATTATTGCCTGGTGGGTCTATTTTTTGATTCTTTTCCCTAAAGCGTTTGCTGAACACATCAAATCACAACAAACTATCGTCAACATAGATTGATTAGAAGTCATTACAATTCCAGATGCAGCTAACTATGAGGCATATTTTGCCACTGGGTAAAATATGCCCAGGACATATTGTGGCGATAATGTTTGTATTGTCTAATTTGGCGAAAGCCAGCTATTTCTCCCTGAATTAGTCCTGATCGTCTAACTTTCAAAGAAATGAGCGATCGCGAGATGAAAGTCCTGATCTGTTTAATTAGTTTAAATCGGTGGGGAATAAACCAATCGTTCCACAAAACGTTGTTGCGAGAGCCGTAAAAGTCCATGCGCCACCAGTTACGTCCTTGATTAGAAGCGGTGTGGTGAATTAGAAAGTCGGGAAAATGATAGCAGGAGAGATTCTGCTGGAAGGCTCTAGCAGCCAATTCCATTTCCTCTCCCTGATGAATTAATTCAGAGCGGTATCCTCCTAAGCTTAAAAAGCGATCGCGATGGAGTAAATGTCCGCAGCCAATAAAAGATCGAACTCGATGGGGTGCTGCATAGGCGGAGTTGTTTTCATATTCCTGCTTGACGGGATTATAGATGGGAAAGCTGATACATAAAAGATGCTCCTGCGCCTCGGCAAAAGCGATCGCCTGCTCTAAACTTCCCGCTACGGGATAAGAATCGTCATCGAGGCTGAGATAATATTTCGTTTGAATTTCAGCAATAATTTGATTTCGACGAACAATACATCCTTGAGAATCGGCAAAAGTGTGAAACTGTAGATTGGGAAAGGGTAAAGCCGTTAGATCGAAGGGACAGGGTATATCAGAAGCATCGTCAAAAATAATAATTGGCAGTGACTCTAAACCTGCTGCGATTAGCTTATTAAGGGTAATTTCTAGATCTGACCAACGGTTTTTGGTGGCGATGCCAATGGAGACTAGAGTATTGAGATTTGAATGAGACATAACTTCATGGGAAAAATAACTAACAACTAACAGTTTCAGGCAGCAAATCTGCTTTGATTCTGAGCAGTTTGGCTGGGACTCCCGCAACAATCGCTTTTTCGGGAATATCTTTAGTAACAACGCTACCCGCACCGACTACGGCATCATTGCCAATCCTTACGCCTTTTAAAACAGTGACGTTTGCTCCTAACCAAACGCGATCGCCAATAACTGTTTCCTTGGCGAACATCGGCTGCTGTAGGGGAGGAAATTGAGCATCTAAACCGTGGTCGTGATCGGTTATGTAGCAGTTTGGACCAATCGCGCAATCATGCCCAATCTTAATCAAAGCGATCGCATCAATAATGGTGTGGCGGTTAATGTAGGTGTTAGCTGCAAGATCTATTTTGGCTTGAGCCGATAATTCACCACTACAGATGAGGGTGACACCACGATCTAAAGCACAGTTGGCTCCAACTTTAATGTCTGCGTGATTACGCGGAATTTCAATTTGCCTCATCCAGACATAGCCATCTAACTGCACTCCCAACCAGCGATAATAAAAATTACGCCATCGGCTTTGCAAGCCTGCTATTAATCGAATTATTGTCAGGTTCATAATTTAGCGGTTTGATCGTCTGAATTGATAATTATGGCGATCGCTTTTAGTTTCCCCACAACTACTTGGGGTAGATCTAACCACCCCTGTTGCTGAAATAAACTGGCGACAATCCCAAATAGCTGGAGAATTAAGAGCTTAAGGTAATCCAGCAGAGTCGAGCGGGCGAGAATCTGAGTCATTATATAGTGACGGTTAACCAGTTCCATTTCGGCTAGTACTCCGCGATCGCTTTTGTGCTTGCCTGGCTGACTGTCATGAAATATTCGGGCTTTTCGAGCATTTGCTAGCTGCCATTGCTTACCCACGGTGAGAGACAAAGACAAATCCTCCATCAACGAATAGCCTGTAAAGAAACTAGCAAACAGAGGTTGAGGCAGGGCTGCACGACGATATAAAACGCAGGTGGTGTTGAGCCATTCTACAGATACGACTTCAGGCAGATCTTCGCGATCTTCAGGTAATAAATTTAACCCAGGTCCAATACATTTGCCTGCATAGCTAGATTCAAACCGACCATGTAAAAATTTAAATAATGTTCGGCTAACTCTGCCTGGCGGGAGGTATTTTTGATTGGTAATCATCGCATTTACTCCCCCCATGTGAAGATCGCTATATAATGCCTGCCACATTCTCTCTAAACAGTCGGGTTCAAAGATAATGTCATCATCAAGTAGCCAGATCGTCTCTTCCTTGGCATGCTGCATCCCCTGATTACGTTGTGCTGCTGCACCAATTTTAATAGCGCGATGGTAAATAATTTGTGTTTCTAGACCAGCGATTTTAGACTGACAAATTTCTTTTGTGCGATCGCTGTCTGAGGCATCAATAACGACCATGTCCCGTGGCTGTACGACTTGATTTGCCAAACTATCTAGCATGGTTTTTAGAGGAATTGGGCGATCGCAGGTAGCGACTATAGCAGAGATTGGGAGCAGCATTTGAATAAGAAGTAGTAAGTAACCTTTATGAAGACCAATTGCCTTGAAAGCTAATTTTTCCTGGACGACGCTCGTATTTTCTACCATCAGCTAAGGCAGACTCAACTGTAAATTCCTCGGCATATTCGACCCAGTCAAGACACTTTTGATACTCGTATATACCTGCCGTAATTACATATTTATCTGGTAGAAGGTTATTAATAAAATCCAAATTAATTGTTCCCTGATTTCCAGCTGGATTGAGATAGTCTTGCGTATCTTTTTGCCAGCAGCTAGATATTACTTCTCCTGTTGCTAAAGAATGAAGTAAAACAAAAAACTCTAGCCTTTCTACTGCCTGATTAAGCCGATACTGAAGGGAAATTCTAATCTTGCCAAAGACGGGAATAACCACTTCCCCGCGATCGCAATCATTAATGGTAATTGCTGTAATTTCCGCTCGGCGATCGCCTTTAAGATGCTGATAAACTTTTTGACCAGCATCGTTAACCTTGCCAAGGGAATTTTCCATATAGCTAGCAATCATTGCTTCGGGTTTTCCTTGGTCGAGTAAAGTGCCCTTTGAGAGCAAACAGGCTTTATTACAAAGTTGCTTGACGGTTGCCATATTGTGGCTCACAAAAATCACTGTTCTACCGTTACGACCAACCTCTTCCATTTTGCCCAAACATTTTTGCTGGAAAGCTGTATCTCCGACAGCGAGTACTTCATCCACAATTAAAATTTCAGGCTCAAGGTGG
>JBCBEA010000307.1:0-5428 GCA_038529195.1 Cyanobacteria bacterium J06600_6 | reverse complement strand
AAAACTGCTAGAACTAACTAATAAGACACAAGATCTTAAGCAGCAGATAGACTTTTCGATTGGTTTTGAGTAGATTGACTCGTTAAATAAATTTGCATCTCTGCTTTGGTTTTACCCAAACTAGACATGACATCTAGAGGCGTAATTAAAATAGTGCGTTTGGTTTTCACATGGTTTTTAATAAACTCTAAGTCATAGTTCCAGTCCAAAAGATTGAAGGGGTTCACAGATTTTTTTTGCTGATATACTCTGGTGATATTTTCTATTTCTAAGCTGCTTAATGTGGCGATCGCAACATCACGTTGAAGGGCAATATATCCTTGACCTCCTGAAGATTTTGAAAGGATACCCTGAGTTTGTAACTCTAATACTAAATCGGGAATATATTTGGGCATTAAACCACTTTGTTTTCCCAAATAGCTATCATTGCTAAGGCTATAGTTAGTTTGAGCTAAAGAGAGGCGATCTACAAAGTACATCATCTTCAATAATTGACTGAGGATCATTGGTTTTTGATGTAGTTTGAGCAGTAAAGCGATCGCTTCTGTAATTTTACTAGTATTAATAGGTAGAGTTTTATACATATCAACAGCCTTTAGTAGATTTACGACCAAAGCTTAACCTGACAACAATTAAACTACCAGTTGCAGTCTATTCTTGAGTTTTTGATGCTGCTCAATTAAAGAAGATTAGCTTAAATAAGCTAGAGTATATTTGCTTTTCATAGCTGTCTATACGTCAAGCAAACTTTTATGAACAAAAATACGCCCTGTTTAAGAGCCAGAAATTTTGCTCTATTACTTTAACTATCATCATTTTAAATAGAAACTATACAAAAAGCAGATAAACTAGCAGTGACGCTCTAGTTTTTGCATTCTGCCTTCTGCCTGGACCCACATCGAATCATGTAAAAATTAATTAGAGTGAGCATATTATCTCAAGCAAACAAATTAGCGATCGCGCTAGCTAAATCGTCCTGTTTGACTAAAGATTCGCCAATCAATACAGCTTTTGCCCCTGCCTGCTTGACAGTACTTAAATCGGTAGATGTATGCAAGCCAGATTCACTAACGATAACAATCTTACGCTCGTCGATGATCTCTTGTCTGGCAGCTAAAATATCTGCTGTTGTTTGCAGACTAACGCTAAAGTCTTCGAGGTTACGGTTATTAATGCCGATCAGCTCTACTCCGTCTAATTCCAAAACTCGGTCTAGCTCTTCGAGGGTGTGCACCTCAATTAGTGGAGTCATGCCCAGTGCCTTAGTAATTTTAAGAAAGTAATTTAGATCCTTATTTTCTAATACCGCAGCAATCAACAACACTGCATCTGCGCCCTTGGCACGAGCATAGTAAATTTGATAGGGATAAATAATAAATTCCTTACATAGCAGAGGTAGATCAACTTCGGCTCTAATTAAGCTGAGATTATCAAAACTACCTTGAAAAAACTTCTCATCCGTCAAAACCGATAAACAGCTAGCACCACCTGCTTCATAAGCTTTGGCGATCGCCACTGGATTAAAATCTGCTTTAATTACCCCCTTAGAAGGAGAGGCTTTTTTTACCTCCGCAATCAAGGCAGGGTTAGTTTTGCCGTTACGTAAAGCACCGAGAAAATCTAGGGGTGCATCTATATCCTGTACCTGCTGTCGAAGCTGTAGTAGAGGCAGGCGATCACGCATTCTTTCAACCTCTACTTCCTTATGCCAGATAATCTCTTCAAGGATATTATTTGGCTCAGTATTCGGAATATCAGACTGATACTCAACTTCGCCACTATTGATCTTCGGATTGGGATTTCTACGTCTAATTTGCATGAATAATGTTAATGGTTGGTTGTTAGTGGTTAGTTGTAACGTATACCCGCCTGTTTAAATCGGCGTAATACTTCTCCCAGGCGATCGCAGTCGGCAATTAGACTAATACGCACATATCCTTCTCCTGCTTCACCAAAAGCATTACCTGGAGTTAGAACGACCCCTGTTTGTTGAAGAACATCAAGGGCAAAATCGGTAGAACCTTGACCAACTGGAGTCTTGACCCAAAGATACATAGTTGCCTGAGAGGGAGCAATTTCCCAGCCTAGTTCGCCTAATCCTTTGATCAGAAAATCACGTCTAGTGCTGTAGCGCTGCTGTACATCTTTAATATATTCATCGGGTAGCTGTAGAGCAGTTTCGGCTGCTTTTTGAATCGCCGAAAAAATACCGTAATCAAGATTAGTTTTTAGGGTACGTAATCCTTGGATAATGTCGGAATTGCCAACGACAAAACCGACGCGCCAGCCTGCCATATTGTATGTTTTAGAGAGAGTATGAAATTCTACACCAATTTCTTTTGCCCCTGGAATTTCTAGCAGTGAAGTGGGTTGATAGCCATCAAAAGCTAACTCCGCATAGCAAAGATCGTGTACTAGCAATATTTCGTAGTGGCGGGCAAATTCGACTACTTCCTCATAAAATTCTCTGGGTGCGGTGGCAGTGGTGGGATTGTTGGGATAATTGAAGTAGAGTATCTTCGCTTCTTGGGCTACGGCTTCGGGAATTGCCTTGAGGTCGATCAGCCAGTTTTGCTCTGCAGATAGGTGAATAGGATGAATTTTTGCCCCTGCAATTAAAGGACCACGGAAATGAGCAGGATAAGAAGGAGTGGGAACGAGAATTATATCTCCAGGATTAACATAGGCTAAAGCGAGATGTCCTAAACCTTCTTTTGAGCCGATTAAAGGTAACGCTTCGCTATCAGAATCTAGTTCTACGCCATAACATCTTTGGTACCAGGTCGTAATCGCCTTACGAAAGCTAGCCGTTCCTTCAAAGGGGGGATAGCCATGATTACTGGGGTTTTTTAAAGCTGCGATCGCGGCATCAATTACGGGCTGAGGAGCAGATCCATCGGGATTCCCCATTCCTAAATCGATTAGGTCTAATCCTTGTTCTCTAGCGCGGGCTTTTAATTCGTCTAAACGGGCAAATACGTATGGCGGTAAAGCATCTAAACGTTCGGCACGGTTAATCCAATCTAAACTCATATCCTACTGCAAACAGTTACATAGCTTTTTATTCTCTCATTATTTATGCCAGATCTCGACCGGGCTGATTTTTACTAGCTCGATTAGCTATCAGCTATCAGCGCAGAGCCTTTAGCTCAGATCGTCATAAGACGACTAACAAAGCTTCGCTTTGATTTTAATTAATAGAAAGTTCGTTTAGACGTGCAAGGGTGCGATCGTTTTCGGATTGAGTACCAATCGTAATGCGTAAACCCCCACCCGTATGACGGATTAACGTTCCTGCTGCTTTAAGATTTTGGGTAATTTTGGCTAACAGCTCATTCTGTTGATTGACGCTCATATCTGCCAAGCGTAGGTAAAGGAAATTAGCTTGGCTTGACCAGACTTTGAATCTTTGATCTGCCTGCAAAACAGCATAAACACGCTCTCTTTCGACAATCGTTTGTTCGACCAGGGGCAGAAGTAACTGACGCTGCTGCAGGGCTACTTTTGCTGCTGCTTGAGAAAAGCTAGGGAGATTATAGGGTAAACGAACTTTTTCGAGAACAGAAATTAGTTCGGGGTGAGCAACCCCATAGCCAACGCGATGGGCTGCGAGTCGGAAGGCTTTAGAAAAAGTGCGTAAAACAATCCAGTTACTGTGTTGGGCTAATTCATTTACCGCTGAAGTCTGACTAAACTCAAAATACGCCTCGTCGATCACAACTAAGATGTCTTGGGGCAAGCTTTTGAGCCACTCTAATTCCTGAGTTTTAAGGGCGTTCCCCGTGGGAGAGTTAGGATGCACCATGAACACTACTCTAATTGGCGGTTCGTCGGTTGCCTCCACTGCCGATTGAGCCATTTCTAGATCGAGTGCCATATCTGCCTGTCTGGCGATCGTGACTACAGGAATACCCAGAGTTCTCGCTAAAATACCGTACATCGAGAAGGTGGGAGTAGACACCAAAATCGACCCTTCTCCCCCCAGGCAGGTAGCAATTAGTAAAGACCTAATTAGCTCATCCGAACCATTGCCCACAGAAATATTGGCGATAGTTAGCTGGTCTTTTAAATTTGCCGATTCGACTACATAGTCAACAATTAAACTTTTTAGCTCAAAATGGCTGCCATCAGGGTAACGATTAGCTGCAATTTCTGACTGATATGCCTCAGCTAATTTAGATTTAATCTCGCTGGGCAAATCTAGGGGACTTTCGTTCGTGTCCAAATGATCGATAAGCGCTGTACTTTCACCTCCTGGATGGGGTGTGTAGGCTGCAAGCTGGCTTAAATCAGAACGAATGTAAGAATGGGTCGCGGTATCCTTGAGAAGTCCTTTAAGGTTCATATAGTCGATCCAGGAGTTGTCGAGACATAGATTATAGAATACATTGCCCGATGACTGTTGGTCGATGTTGTCTTTAGTCTGGATCTACTTGTTAGAGGGTCGGACAGTTCAATTGTTCGAGGGAATAGGGACTGAAGACTTGGGACTGGTGAACAGGGGGAAATTTGTTTACAATCTATTTCCACAATTCTTATTCAAAATTACGATACTTATTGTTTCAAACTTTAATTTTTAATTATCTTTCTAGATCAAGATAAAATCTTCGCGTCAGAAACCCTTCAATCATTACAGACATAGGGTTTGGTAATCTCTTGGCTCTCATGAAAGGCTTGATGTCTGCATTTAATAGCAATTGAGTTTTATCTGAGGATTCTAAAATTGAGCTATTTCTATTTATACCGTTTTTTTGAATAGAGACATTGCCCACTAAATTATTAAATAATTAATGGGTTTTATTATCTACTCGCGATCGCTATCTAAAAATAAAATAACTAACGTTTAATGTAGTCAATTATATTTTATTTATATATTTAATTAATATTTTGCCTCTGCTAGGTAAGCATCAAATTTATCGCACCAAATTGTCACTTCATCATAATTATTCGGGTTGAAATCAAATGGCAAACGATAGATTTGTTTTCCTTCATCTAGATTCAAACCAGAAAACAGGCTATCTTCGCTAAATTCGTCATTGCGAGAAAAACCTATTTTGGGATCTGGTGCTCCGTCGAAGCTAAAATCATCCTGGAGAACTAGATAATGAACTTCACCTTGTTTGACGATTTGGACTTCACCACTTACTGTATGACCGCCTTGTCCAATAAAATTAGCTGATTCGACAATCTCTCCCTCGATTAAAATGTCTTCTGCTTTAATCGAAGTAGGAGCGACCGTAAAAGCTAATGCAGACAACAGTAAAATTACTTGTTTCATAGTCCTGATCAGTAAATAATTAAAATTTGAGTGGGTAAATCTTAAGTTATTTACTCATAAAACATACCCGAAACACAATATATTAGCGATCGCTGCTGATTAGACAAGACATGTGTAAGTATCCTTGCGGATGTAGATATTAAATCCAAA
>JBCBEA010000306.1:0-5456 GCA_038529195.1 Cyanobacteria bacterium J06600_6 | reverse complement strand
CATTAGATGAAATAAACCAGCCGTTAACCAAAGAGTATTGATTTTCTGTTTGACAATAGTTTCGGCTAATTCTGATAGAGAAGGTACGGGATTAGATAAGATTACTATTCTTCCTCCATTGAGCAATGCACCCCAGATTTCAAAAGTTGAAGCATCGAAGGATATTGGTGCAGCCTGAAGAGAAACTGTATCTGTATTTAGCTCAACATAATTAGGATCTTTAACTAATCTAACTATCCCACGATGAGAGATTGCTACGCCTTTTGGTGTACCTGTTGAGCCTGATGTGTAGATTATATATGCGAGGCTATTGGGAGTGGGGGGAGCAGCGGGAGTGGAGGGAGCAGCGGGAGCAGCGGGAGAGTCTAGATTGACAAGGATTAGATTAGTAGCGTTTAGTTTTTCTATATATTTTGTTTGGGTTATTAAGATATTGAGCTGAGTATCTTCCAGCATCCAGTTTAGTCGCTGTTGGGGATAATTTGGATCGAGGGGAACATAGCAACCGCCAGCTTTTAAGATAGCTAGTAGGGCAATTATGGTATTAATATTGCGATCGCACATCAACCCAACCTTCGTTTCGGATTTTACTCCCAAGCTTTGTAGATAATGCGCCCAGGTATTAGCGCGGCTGTTTAATTCTTGATAGGTGATTTCGCTTGACTCATGAACTATGGCTACTGCATCAGGGGTTAATTTAGCCTGTAATTCAAATAATTCATGGATACAATCATTGATCGCGACATTATTACTTTGGTTGAATTTACTTGTTAGCTGTTTTAATTCGCTTTTACTGAGAATAGAGATATTTGATATTTTTGCTTCGGGATTATCGGCAATAGAGATAAGTAATGTCCGAAAATGTCCAGCTAAACGATGTATGGTATCGGCACTAAACAAGGCTTTGTTATACTTAATCGATCCCTGTAAGCCTTTGTCAGTTTCTTTAATTAAAAAGGTGAGTTCAAACTTCGCTTGGGTGGTGACTCGCTCTAAAGGTTTCCAGCTTAATCCTTCTACTTCTAATGCCTTCTGGTTTTGCGACTCTAATACCAGCATTACTTGAAATAAAGGAGTATAGCTAAGAGATCGCTCTAACTGTAATTTGTCGATTAGCTGCTCGAAGGGCAAGTCTTGATGGCTATATGCACCTAATGCTGTTTCTCTTGCTCTAGCCAATAATTCCGTAAAGCTAGGATTATCAGCTAAATTAATCCGTAAAGCCAAAGTATTGGCAAATAAACCAATTAATCCTTCAATTTCTGCGCGATCGCGATTGGCTATGGGAGTTCCAATAACTAAGTCATCGTTATCTGTATAGCGATGTAGTAATAATGCCAAAGCAGAATACAGGGTGATAAATAGTGTTCCACTGTTGCTGCGACTGATTTGTTTGAGATTTTGAGTAAGGCGATCGTTAATTTGAAAACTATAGGCAGCACTATCGAAGCTACTCTGAGGCTTTCTGGGGTAATCCGTTGAAATAGAACTAATAGGGGGTGCATCAGCCAGCTTTTCTTGCCAATACTCAACTTGTCTATCTAATACTTTCCCCTGTAAATATTTTCTCTGCCAAACAGCATAATCAAGGTATTGAATCGATCCCCCCCAGCCCCCCTTAGCAAGGAGAGTGCGCGATAGCGCGGGGGGATCTACATACAACCCAGCAATCTCATCAACCAAGACACCCATTGACCAACCATCACCGATAATATGATGTAAGCTAAGTAGTAGTATCTGTTCGCTAGCATCAATAGTAAGTAACTTTACTCGCATCAACGGACATCTATCTAAAGCGAAAGGCTGTTGTGCATCATCAATCTGTAGCTGTTTGATTCGTTTTTGTTGCTCTTTTGTCGATAAAGCACCTAGATCGAATACGGATAATTCAACCTTGGCTGCATCGCTAATAATTAATTTTGGTTTACCCTCTACGGTTAGGAAACTAGTACGCAGTATCTCCTGGCGCTCTACCAGAATATCCAAGCATTTCTGCAATCTAACAATATCTAGGTTTCCAGTAATTTTTACAGCCGTTGAGATGTTGTACCAAGGATTATCAGGCTCAAGTTGGTGTAGAAACCATTGACGTTGTTGAGCAAAAGATAAGGGTAATTCTTCCTCTCTAGAAATTATGGAGATATAAACTGCTTTTTCGGCACTATTTTCTTGGGCGCGATCGACTATTTGGGCTAAATCTTTAATAGTTGGGTGTTCAAATAAATTCCGTAGGGGCAAATCGATTGAGAAAACCTGCCTTATTTGAGAAGTAACCCTTGTTGCTAATAAGGAATGTCCTCCCAACTCAAAGAAGTTTTCATAAGTATTAATATTGTCTCTCTCTAAAATCTCTGCCCAAATTCCTAATATTATTTCTTCCGTAGGGGTTGTAGAAATTATAGAAGGAATAAGCCGTTCATCTTTTCTATTGATATCTAGATTAGACAAAGCTTGGAGATCAATTTTGCCATTAGGGGTAAGGGGGAAAGATTCAAGTTGAATGATATTACTAGGTATCATATAGCTGGGCAATTTATTAGTTAAAAATTGGCGCAACTCTTGCTTATTTGCTTTTCCATTAAAATAGGCAGTCAAACTTTGTTCGTGGGCAATAACTACTGAAGTTTGTAGATTAGGATATTGATTTAATACTGCTTCTATTTCGCCTAATTCAATTCGATAACCACGAATTTTAACCTGATTATCTAATCTACCTAAATATTCTAAATTGCCATTATGCAAAGCGGTATCCTTTAGGGCGGGTAGTTGTCTGACGCGATCGCCTGTTTTATATAATAGGGACATACCATGGTACGTCCTATGCGAAGCGGTATCCTTTAGGGCTACAAATGGGTTTGGGATGAATTTTTCGGCTGTCAAATCGGGACGGTTTAAATAACCTCTCGCTAATCCCGCACCACCTATATATAGTTCTCCTGGTATTCCTGGAGGTACTAAATTTAACTGTGAATCTAAAATGTAAAATTGGGTGTTGGCGATCGCTTTGCCAATCGAGACATTATTTAATTCACAATTGCGATCGCTTTTAAATTGGTAAACTGATGACCAAATAGTCGTTTCTGTTGGTCCATATAAGTTCCATATTTCTTGAGATTTTGTATATAGTTCTAGTGCTAGCTTTTGTGATAGAGCTTCGCCTCCGCATAATATTTTTAGCTGTTTATTTCCCTGCCAGTTATTTGCTACTAATATCTGCCAAGTAGCAGGAGTAGCTTGCATGATAGTAATGTCATTATCTTCTATTTTTTGGCTTAATAAATCGGCATCAATAATGGTTTCTCTGTTGGCTAATACAACCGTCGCGCCTGTTGTTAAGGGTAGGTATATTTCTAAGGATGCAATATCAAAAGATATAGTAGTAATCGCCAGTAATCGATCTGATTTTGTAATACCAGGCTGCTCTTTCATAGAATAGAGAAAGTTAAACAAACTACTATGCTGTACTGCTACACCTTTAGGTTTTCCTGTCGAACCTGATGTATAGATAACATAAGCTAAGTCTTGAGGTGAAATTTTTATATTTAAGTTCCTAGGACTTTGGCTTTGAATCTTATCTTGTTCTCGATCTAAATTAATAATTAATAAATTATTACCTGAAGTTATAAAAGAGCCATTTTTAGTAATTAGAAAAGGTATATTAGCATCGTTAATAATATAGTCGATTCTCGATCGCGGATAACTAGGATCGAGGGGTACATAAGCTGCACCTGTCTTTAATACTGCTAATAAGGAAATAATTAAATCGCTATCCCTGGCTAAATAAATTCCCACTCGCGATTCGCCCTTACAAACACCTTGCGATCGCAAATGGCGAGCTAGTTTATTTGCCCGCTTGTTTAATTCGGAATAAGTCAAAGATTCGCGATCGGTAATTAATGCAGTTTTTTCTCTTTCACTGTTAACTATAGATTCAAATAGCTGTGGCAATAATAAGTCTTGGGGATAGTTAATTCTATTATCATTATTAGCAAGCTTATTTAATTCAGACTTTGATGTTATTGATATATTTGCAAGTTTTATATCGGGAGATTTAATAAAGTTAGTTAGTATAAGAATAAGGCGATCGCTTACCTGCTCTATTTCTTCTAAAGTAAAGTGATTAGTATTGTAGCTAACTTTTAAAGTTAATCTTTCTCCAGGAATTATGTATAGAGTTAAAGGATAGTTGGTTTTCTCAAAGCCTTCTAAATCTGAAATTATAAATTCTGCATCTGAATTCTGTAAAAACTCTGATAAGGAAATAGGATAGTTCTCAAAAATTACCAAGCTATCAAATAAAGCCTGTTCCGAACTAACATCACTCCATTTTTGAATATCGACTAAAGAGCTATAGCTATATTCTTCTCTGTTTATTTGTTGTTGCTGAATTTTTTGCAGCCAATCAACTAATTTTTGTTCGGGAGCTAATTTAACTCTAACTGGTAAAGTATTAATAAATAAGCCTACTATCGATTCTACACCTTTTAAATCGGCAGGACGACCAGATACAGTAGCGCCAAATAGTATGTCAGGGCGATCGCAGTATCGGCTTAATAATAATGCCCATGCGCCCTGGATTATAGTATTTAGAGTTAATCTATGTTTTGTTGAGAAATCAGCTAGTTCTTCGGTTATTTCTAGGGGCAAGCTTACCCAAATATCTTTCGTTTCACTATTACTAATGTTCTTAATACTTGTAGCTAAACTTGTCGGCTCAGTAAATCCAGCTAGAGAAATTTGCCAATATGCTCGTGCTTTACTTATTTCTTGCTCTTGTAACCACGCTATATAATTACGATAAGGTTGGGTTGGTTCTAAATATATATTTTCTCCTCTTTCTAAACTTTTATAGATAGCTAAAACTTCTTGCAATAAAATTCCATTGCACCAACCATCCATCAAGATATGATGGTGACTCCAAACAAAGCGATATTTATCCCGATCTAATTTAAATAAGGCGCAACGCATTAAAGGAGCTTGGTTAAGGGCAAATCCAGAAGTGCGATCGCTTTCTAACCAAGCTATTAACTTATTATCTTGTTCTGATTCGGTTAGACTACTCCAATCTTCTTCTATCCAAGGTAACTCCGCGTCATTAAATACTACTTGAAATGGTTTTTCTAAATCTTCCCAATAGAAAGCCGTTCTTAATATCGGATAGCGATCTATAATTTGCGACCAAGCTTGCTTGAAGTTTATAGTATTTAATTTTCCTGTTAATAAGCAACTACGCTGTTCAAAATATACTCCAGAATTTGGCTCATAAATAGTATGAAATAGCATTCCCTGCTGCATCGGCGAAAGCTCATAGATATCAGAAACATTATCCATAATAATAATTAAATATAAATTTTATTTTTTCTTGTTTATCTCCCCAATCTGGTGGCTCTACTCCCTCGGATTTCTCCGCAGCAAAGGTAAATCAGAAGCAGCTAGACAAATTAATAGGGCAAATA
>JBCBEA010000305.1:0-5479 GCA_038529195.1 Cyanobacteria bacterium J06600_6 | reverse complement strand
AAAACGATATAGCATGGATCAATCGCGATTAGTTAATAGTTAAATATTTTGACAAGCTGAAAACTAATCGACTAAAAAAGCATCACCAGTTATATTAAAAAATCTAGCTAAATAAAAAATATCTTATTGCCTTGGCTCAGTAATTTTAACTAGTAGAGTTTTGTTGAACTGCTGTCTTAAGCGATCGGTAATTAATTTTTAATCCTTACTATTATTAGTCACTTTTTATCATTATGTCAGTAGCTTTAATTGCTCATTACTTAGGACCACGTTTGGGCATTGGGCATCATTTAGAAAGACTCCTGCCACCTTTAGTTAAAGAATTAACTAGCAGAAACATTGCGGTACAAATATTAGCTAGTCCCAACGCCGTAGCTCAAACTCCTGCTCTACAAAAACTAGAGGAGATCGTAACTATTCTGCCCCAGTTAGACTATGCCCCGCTCAAACGTTACTTTTGGGTTGGCACTAGTTTTGCTAATTATTGTCGGCGATCGCAAATCAAAACTTTAGTCTGGCTATCCAACCCCATGCCTCTACCCTGGCATCCTCACACGATTAGCACCATCCACGACGTCAACGAGTGGAAAGCTACCACCAAAGGAAAATTACAAACTGTTCTCAGAGGATTAATCTATCTTGATGCTTCTGTAAAGTTTGCCGATAAAATTGTCGCGATCAGCAAAACAACTCAAGAAGATTTATATCACTATCGTCCACAGTTAAGCGATACGGAAAAATTAGTCTACATACCCCAGGGTATCGATTCCCAGCTGATAGATCTGCCAGAGGAGAAGATCCCAGCGCCAGATAAACCCTTTTTGCTTTACGTCGGCAGGATAGATCCTGTAGCTAAACGTCTTCAAGAGACGGTTGAATTAGTTAGAGCAATGCGGAGTATGGACGAGCGAGATTGGGAACTGCATTTAGTTGGTGGAATTAATGAATCAACTCGCACTGCGGGAGAGGCTTTTCTTGAATCAATTAAAGATACTCCCTGGATACATTATCAAGGCTATGTTTCCGATCCAGCTTTAGCCCAATGGTATCGTCAAACCAAGGCGGTGACGTTTCTTTCCGATCTCGAAGGATTCGGTTTTCCAATCGCGGAAGCTGCATCAATGAGCCGTTGGTCGATTATCAGTCAGCACAATACTGCGGGAATCGAAGCAGGAGGTACAGCAATCATGGCGATCGATCCCGAAGCACCAGAAAAAGCAGCTCAACATATATTAGAACAGTTACACAATCAGCCCTATCCCGATGCTCAGAGCAATCTGCAAAAATGGAGCGATAGTGCTGTTGCTTACGCTGACGAGATAGAGAAGTTGATGATTACAACCGTTTTCAGTTGAATAGACTATGTTTTAAATCAGCTAGCTTGTAGCTATAGGCTTTAAGCTTTTTAGAGTCACCTTGATAATTAGAGTTTACTCATGTGAAAAGCAAAGTAAGCCATGAAAATAAAGGCGTTGCTAATTTAAAACATGACGTACAAAGTGTTTCTACTCGTAGCTATCAGCTATCAGCTATCAACTTTTTAAAGCTACTTGCAAATCCTCATCACAGATTAAAAGCAGTTACCGCCTGGATTTTTTGCTCGACAATAGTGCATGGTACGATCACAATCTTGGTTTATTGTTGGGTTTTACTTCGTTTTATCCAACCTACATCTCTGTCAACAAAATTAATTCAACCTGAATATCATATTGCTTCCCAATCTTTATCCCAGTCAGGATACTGCGGGGGTGCTTCGCCGTGGCTGGCAATAATTTCACCATAATCGGGGCGAATGTCTGGCTGAATTTCTTCTAGCTGAAGCTGAAACTCCCAGTTATCCCCAAAGTCAAACAGATATTCCATAACTGAGCTAACTTCCAGAGGTAAAGCGCCAATTTTCACTTCTGTGGTACTGGAAGGCTCATCCATATAGGGATGAAATATCTTCACGGTTTTGCCCATTGAATTTTTGTAGCTAAACATATCAAGATGATCGGAATCAAAATCGACAGAGTGCAAAATTAACTGACTCAAATCCCAAAGGGTTAGTTCGCTAGAAATAGCAATTTTTCGCCAAATCTGATGCCAGCTAACCTTAAAGATAAATATTCCCTGTTTTTGTTCTATTTTCGGTAGAGCGATCGCCTTCTGCCATGCGGGAAAATAGGGCTGTAATAGTAGCTGTAGACAGCCAAAGTTTGGTTCTTCTGTTTCAGTCTCCCAAAATAGTGAAGGGTCTGTACAGGTTTGAAATGCAGCCTGCATCAAAGCTTTGCCCCAGGGAGTTTGTTTGACACTTTTGACCCGCCAGCCTTTACCAGGATCGGGTTTGCCATAGTTAGCTGATACCAGACCAAATAGCTTCATCAGAGCAAGGTTATAAAACTCTGGATAGTATCGAAGATTTTCTTGAATTTTGTAATCTTTAAATTTCTGACCCTTCGCAGGTATTCTCGACCAGTACTGGAGACACTTAAACCCTTCACTCATAGCGGTGCTATGTTCCCCCAGCATTTCTTCATTCGCAAAAATCAGCCAGGCTTCAAATAGATTGAGATACTGCTCAACAGGATTCATCTCGCACCACTGAGAGTATATTATCGAATCCAGAGTTAATCTGGTTTTTTTTCCCTGTTTGAGAATTTTACCCATGCCAGTTGCTCTCAACAGTAGATACAGACCGTTGATAGTCGGGTAAGACTTTTGCTGTGGACGCTTCAGGTCGATATTTAAAGGTTCAGCTAGCTGCTCATTTAACTGTCGTAACAGTTTCATGGGTATCAGATTGCGCTTGCCACCTACTTCAATTCCCTCAGTTCCGATAAAGTCTAGAAGAGTCTGAAAGTCTCTTAACAATGTTCCTGGAGTAGCTGTCGATATCTGCTGCTGTTGAAGAATCAGACGCTCCCGCTGAGAGAGTTCTGGCGTTTTGGGCGCTAGCTGTTTGAGCATATCGTTCTGTAGCTGCTGCTGAAACTCGATCGCCGAAGGTACTTCTAACGGAAATGCCGATATTACTTCTGAGGCTAATTCCTGTAGGGTGTTGGTTAACTGGGTCTGCTCTGCTGGAGACAGTAACTCGCTGCCCGAAACCGTCAAATTGCCTATGAGACCATTAATATCCTGCAAGTCTAGATCATCGCTACTGGCTAACTCCTGGTTATACTGCTGCTGAAATTTTTTTATTCCCGCTTCACTAGTCATATCAAACCCTGCTGCCATTCCCGACATGAGGAAGGATTTTGCAATGCCAAAATTATTAGGATCGTTCATAATTTGACCAAAATCGGGCTGGATCTGAGTCAAAAATTCGACGATTGCAGACGCTTGAGGATGCTGATATTCCTGGTCTAGCCACTGCCAAAAGGCTTTTAGTTCGGGAATTATTGTGTCTGCCTCGCTAGGATCGAGCAAAGAGATTTTATTCGGAAAAATCTGAGTCAAGATAACTTCAATATTTTTCTTAGTCAGATGAGGCAAAGTTGCCGACTCATAAACATAGCCAAAGTAAAGCAGATGGTCGACCCAGCTGCCCACATACTCTTTCATCAGCGGATAAGCCGTTAAATATGCCTGACCTGGGGAGGAAACTGCAAACTCACGAGTGAGTTCCTCGACAAACCCTTCTAGAGCAGCGATCGCCGTATCGAAATCTTCGATCTCGTCTAATTTATACAGATTAACGGTCATGGCAGGATGATAGCTAAATATATAAGTAATAAATATCTCTATGTTAGAGAATTTACGTAATTACACTGAGAAATCGATTAGAGCGTAAAAATTATTTACCTGTTTGTACCCTGGGACTTACTCTACTGATTCTGTATGTTGTTAGTTTCTTGACTCTCGGCGTCAAAAGCAGTTAGTAAATTAAAATTCAATGGCACAAGAACAAGCTTATTGGTTAGCCTGGTCGCAAATAAAAGGTATTGGCGCAGTTACCCTCAAGAAAATCTACCAGCATTTTGGTTCTCTACAGAAAGCCTGGGATGCGCCTGTGATCGCCTTTGCCGAAATTGATGGCATCAATGGTAAGGCTGCTCTTGCAATTCGAAAACCAAGAGCGAAAGATTTACCTGGAGAGCTAATTTCGCCTCACCGCCAACAAAATCCAACGTTTTGGACTCCTAATGAGGAATTATATCCTCGCCTGTTAAGAGAAATTCCTAGTCCTCCGCCTCTACTTTACTATCAAGGACAGGTCGAAGCAGCAGAAAACTTAGGCAGAAAACCCATGATTGGAATTGTGGGAACACGCAACCCTAGTGAGTATGGTAAACGCTGGACAAAAAAACTGACTCAGGCTTTAGTCAGTCATGGTTTTGGCATTGTCTCTGGGATGGCTGCTGGGATTGATGCGATCGCCCACAACACCTGTTTATCCGCAGGCGGTAGAACGATCGCCGTGTTGGGTACGGGAGTAGACCAAATTTATCCCTTTAGTAATCGTGCTCTCTATCAGCAGCTAACTCAAGAAGGTCTAATTGTCAGTGAGTATCCTGCCCAAACTCAACCAGATCGGGGACACTTTCCTGCTCGTAACCGCATTATTGCTGGCTTATCCCGTGCGGTGCTAATCATTGAAGCCCCAAAGCGATCGGGAGCCCTGATAACGGCTCGTTATGCCAACGATTTTGGTCGCGATGTTTATGTCTTGCCAGGTTCACTTGATAATCCTCGTTCTCTTGGCTGCTTGGGATTATTAAACTCTGGAGCGCATGTCATCTTGGGCATCGAACACTTTCTAGAGATGCTAGGAACAATGCCCCGCCTCGATCTTCTCCCGAATACCACTAAACCGAAGCCCAATTTAGAACCAGAATTAGCCCGTGTTTATAAATTAATTGATCGCGAATCGATTGCGGTGGATGCGATCGCCGAGCAAACAGGTTTGAGTATCAGCAGTATTCTTGCTGCTCTTTCTCAATTAGAAATGATGGACTTGGTCGTGCAGCTGCCAGGAATGCGCTATCAGCTTCAAAATTAAATTTCTGGGGACAAATATTATCTTTAACACGATAATTATTAAACTGCTGTGATTGCCGTTATTTATTGACTCTTTTTGGGAACTTTAAGTCAGAGGCTCTTTCAAGACATAGTGACTAACATGCTGATATCAGAAAATTTTGGGCGCAAGTTTGGCTTGAATCATTTTTATAGACTAAATCTCAGGCTTTTAGCTTTTCCTATTTTGGCGATCGCGATTAGTCTAATAGAACTGCAGTCTCTTAATGCAGCTGAAAGTAATCAGCAAACTTCCAATGGCAATCAAAAAGTTAGTCGCGCCGATGCTGCGGATTTATTAAAAATATCGTTTCCTTCGCCTCAATCTTCTCTTTTGGCTCAGGTTGAAGTCGATACATCAGAACAGACCGTCACTAGTCTAAATGACAATGTTCCCGAACAGATTGTGGTCAAAGATTTTGATGTTGTTGGCAGTAGTATCTTTAGCGAGCAAGAATTAAATCAAGCCGTTAAA
>JBCBEA010000304.1:0-5484 GCA_038529195.1 Cyanobacteria bacterium J06600_6 | reverse complement strand
ACACAATTTAAGATTTACTTACGCTTTAATCTTTCTATTCTACAAATTAAGCCAATATACTTAATTTTGGGAAAATCCGTTTGTACTTAAGTATATGTGCTTAAGATTCATTTGAGGTTAAGGTTGTCTGCATCGATACGGAGAATTTTTGCACCAGCAATGAAGTTTGATCACAAATCTAGTTCTTCTAAAATTTGGGTGAACTCAGCTAAACTTAGTCCCGATGCCAAATATTGAGGATTGCTTGGATCGTAAGGACTAGTCAGGCGATCAATAGAGTTAATTACTGAATCTGGAGCAATGATTGGCACGTCAGGATCAAAAGCAGTTGGCATCATTAACGAACTCGAAAAACCGGCAAAAATCATAACCGTATCTGGCTCACCATTAGCCGTCGAGAGGTGAACCATCAACACTTCGTGTTTGCGCTTGAGAGTATATTGTTCTAAACGAAAACTTATGGGTTCAGACATAATGCTAGTCTCAGACATAATTTTTTAGCTCCAGACTCCAGAATAAACTTTACTGCTAGCTTGCTACTGCTCTAAAGCCGATCTGCCCTGCTTACCAAGGCGAATAAAGACAAAATAAGCTAGGTAAATAATGTAGATAACTAATCCTACTGCGCCCATAAAGCCCAAAAATCCTTCGTTACCTGGCGTGTTGTGGAAAAAGTTGCGATAGGCTTCTGGTGCTTCGAGCCAAACTTGACAAAGGGTATTTTCCACACTGTTGCTCGATACACCGCAGGGTAGGAAAAGCGATTTGGCGATCGCGCCCAAAACGCAGTAGGCAGTCATTGCCCAGCGCCAAGAAGTAAAAACCAGCTTGATTACGCTTTGAGGAATATCGCGAATCTCTTCGTTAAGATCGACCCAAAACCATAAGGAGATGGCAATCAAGAGACGGGCAGCAAAACCGCTAATAAATCCAACTCGCCAGTTAGGGATTAGTAAATAAACCGTGATCATCAAAAGACTAGCTACTCGCCAATAGATAATTAACAGTCTTTGCATGGCTTCTTGTTTCTTGAATAAAGCCCAGATTAACAATCCAAAAGGAATGATTACTGATAGCAATACTCCTAAACGATAATCCATCCATACCAAAGGTCTCAACCAAATATCCATTGTTTATCGTGTGATTGAAATATATATCTACTATACTTTTACTATCTATCTGTACCTGTAATTTAACAGCTTAAGATCGTTTTATAAGGGTGCATTAACAATTGCCCAAAGTCAATGTCAATACCCGTGAAGAATTATAGACGGCGATCGCCATTACCAAGAGCATAGACAAAAAATAAAGATGAGAGTACGTGTGACTCTCACCTTACAATTAGCATTTATCTAACTTCGATTTTTAGCAGTGTCAAAGCTAATCCTAGTCTTCGTAAACGCGACACTCAAGAGCATCGGGATTTTCATCACAATATTTCTCTAGAGAGCTTTTTGCAGGAGCATTTTGCTTTTGGTGAGCTGCTTCAGCAGATAATTCTTCTACGGAATCCCAAGCAGCAGCACATTCTCCAGAAGTTGCATCAGCACTGCAAACTTCTCTAGCTGTTTCTCTTTCTTTTTGTATTTGTTCTTGTATATCGCTCATATTAGTCCTCTTATTTTTAATTTCAGGATTATGTTATACCAGGCTAGGTAATAAATTTTTGGTAATTGCTTACACTTATTTAACCCAAAAAACAAACTGTTAATTTTTTGCCAAGTCTGAGTTTTGTCTCATTTTTGCTAAAAACTAGCTGCCTATAGTTAAGCTCATTTGTTTTAGGTATTTATACTTTTAACCTAGCATCGCTTTAATCGTACGTAACAAACATCTATCCCTAGAGTTAAATATCTGCTGATACAGTTCAAGCATTGTCGTCATTCTAATTAACTTCCACACGCATAATGTGAAGAGGCAGAAGACAGAAGGCAGAAGGCAGAAGCAATATAGTTTATCGTCATCTTTCTCTCGCTTTTTGGTTCCACTTAAAACGACTATCAACAGTTCGGTAAGCATAAATCATAACGTCTGTAGTTTAGCAGTGGTAAATGGGCGGAAACAGTATGTTAATGAGGTTTATTGCTTGAGATAAGGGATTAATCAGCTAAAAAAGTTTTGAATGTTTTAATTATCTGAGATTGCTGTCGATCTAGGTCAGCACTATTCTGGGATAATTACGATCGTTATTACTTATGGACTAAACATGGGCGAAGCTAAGAGACGTAAGCAGCTTGACCAGGATTATGGTCGAATCCCTGCTCTTAATAGTCAGAACCAGAAGCAGCAGCATGTTGATCGCATTATTGATCGATTATCAGCGCAGTTTAGACAAGAAATTAAAGAAATAGCAGCAGCGGAATCAATTATTGAGCCTTACGATCGCTACTGTAAATCTATGTCAGACTGGATTAATCAGCAGTTGGCAACTTATCAGCCAGAGGATCAAACCCTAATTGCTAGCTCTATCATGACCTGCTACGCCGAAATTGCCATGAAATATGAGTCTAGTCCTTTACTAATCAAATTCTTCTTTGATGTGCTTAAATCGCTATTATCCCCTGAAAAACATCAACAGTTAGCTAAGATTGCCGATAAGATTACTGCTGAAATGTCTAGTGCCAGCTAGCTCTGATTATCTAAGTTATTTGGTTTTTTATCTTGCTATTCTCTATTCTTGTTTGACGCTCCTGTTTTCTCATAATCACAACAACGCAATATCATGTCCAGAGTGCTAAATTTTAGTTTCAAAGTTTGGATTCTGGCAGCAGGAAGACTGTTATCAGAAATTGGGACTGGTTTTACGCTGTTTTATGCTCCAATTTTTTTCGTTAATGAGGTAGGACTATCTTCAACCCTCGTTGGCATCGCTTTGGGCAGCGGTTCAATTTCGGGAGTGGTGGGCAGATTCCTTTCTGGACAGGGGGTTGATTCTCCTCAATGGGGTCGCCGGAAAATGTTGCTAGCAGCTTCTGGTGTTTCGGTACTGGCAGACGTAGTTTTGTCCCTAGCCTCAAACTTTCCGACTTTAGTCCTGGGCAATTTACTAATGGGTTTCGGCATTGGTATGTATTGGCCTGCCACCGAAGCAGCAATTATAGATTTAACTTCTCCAGAGCAGCGTAACGAGGCTTTCGCCGTTACCCGTTTAGCAGATAGTTTGGGATTGAGCCTGGGAGTTGTTTTAGGGGGTGCTTTGATCGCTAATTCTGGCAACTATCGCACGTTATTTGTGATTGACGGAATTTCTTTTGCCGTTTTCTTTGCGGTCATTTATTTTGCAATCGCCGAAACTTATAATTTTCAGGCACAGGCGAAAAAAAAGCCCGTCAATGGCTGGTCTTTAGCGCTGCGCGATCGTGCTTTGATGGTATTTGTCGCAGTCAATATCTTATTTACTATTTATCTTTCCCAGGTGCAAAGCACCATGCCTCTGTATCTGAAAAACTTTGTCCAGCTAGGGGATTCTAATCAGGGCTTTTCGGAACAGATTATTAGTGGCTTATTTACCTGGCACATTGCCTTTGCTGCCCTCTGCCAGCTACCTATAGCTTGGTTACTCAATCGATTTAGTCGGATTGCTGGTCTAAGTTTTTCTTTTGCTATCTGGGGGATAGCTTTTGTGCTGGTTTGGGTTATGGGCAATATGCCCAGCAATACTTTGATTTGGGCGGGATTAACTCTGGCGATCATGTCGTTAGGAATGGTGACATACACTCCTGTCGCCTCTGGTTTAGTGGCAGAATTAGCTCCAGAATCATTGCGGGGAGTTTATTTAGCGATTAATTCCCAATGTTGGGCGATTGGCTATTTTATAGGACCACCTTTGGGGGGATGGGCACTGGATCATCCCGAGTTTACGGGCTATTTTTGGTTGGCATGTGCGGGTTCAGTTTTAGTCGGCATGGTTATTTTGCAGTATTTAAGTCAGTTAATTAAAGCTAGAACAATTAATTAGAGCAACAATTGATCAGCGTACAAACATCAAGGCAATTCCCCCTAAAGAAACTGCCACGCCTAAAATTGCTCGGAGGCTAATCTTTTCTCCCTGCAACGCCACAATCGGCAAGATAAATAGAGGACTTGTTGCCAGAAAAGTCTGGGCAATGCCTGTGGGGGCAAACTTGAGGGATATTTGCTGTAGCCAGATCCCAAGATAGGTACTGCCAAAAGCGGCGATCGCGATTATTACAAAACTACGCTGTGAAAGTTTTACTTTTTTGTTGTTCTGCTTAATTGCCGGTACAAATAGTAAGCCGATTACAATTACTGTTCCGCCAATCAGACGAATGAGAGTACTTTCTAGAGGACTAATATCAGATTGAACTAGAGCAAAACGAGAAATAACTGCCCCTAATGCCTGAGCGATCGCTGCTAAGATTCCCCATACAACTCCGTGACGAGATATGGGTAAATTATTTACAGGATTGCGCTCGCTAATTACCCAGGCGATCCCCACAATAGTTAACAAAATACCGCACCAAGAATTAGCTGTTAACTGCTCCCCAATCAGAATTAATGCCAGCAGCGCACCCATTGGCGGGGAAGAAGTTTCTAAGAGTAATGTACGTCTCGCACCCAAACTGTTGAGAGCGCTAAAATATGCCGTATCTCCCAAACCGATACCAATTACACCACTAAGAGCTAGTAGCAGAACTGTAGAAGTAGATAAGTTAGTTAAGGCTATACCCTGAATTATTAAAGTGATGGCAATAAAAGCGATCGCCATGATGCCTTTATAGAGATTTAGTCGTAGGGGCGAAATTTTTAGACCCAGACGGCTGTAGATAACAGAGGAAAGCGCCCAAAGTAATGCCGCACTCAAAGCAGCACTTTCACCAATAAAATTATTGAAAGAGAAGTTCATTATAGATAAAATTGAGAATCACATTTTTAGCAGTAGGTTCGCGTGGCGATGTCAATCCAGCTTGCACAGTAGCGTCACGATTGAAAGAGGTTGGTTATCAAGTCTGTGTCGCAACTCACGAAAACTTTCATAGCTTTGTCGATGATTTAGGGCTAGAATTTGCGCCCATCGCGGGAAATTATCAGCAGCTTTTGAAAACTGAAGCTGGATTTGACACCTTAGAAGGTAAAGGCGGCTTTCGGCTGATTTCAGACGATTTACTGCTGCAGCAGTTAGAAGCTAGTTTAGCGGCTTGTGAGGGAAGCGATCTAATTATTAGTTTTCCGCTCTCTTTATATGGCTATCATATTGCCGAAAAGCTTAATACTCGCTTTTTAGCAATGTCTTATATTCCTCTGATCGCCACCAAAGAATTTCCCTTTCTCGGATTTGGCAGCCAAAAAGCAGGATTACTCAGTCCATTGTTAAATCTTTTAAGCTACAAAATAGCAGAATTAATTTTGTGGCAGAGCGATCGCCCAGTAATTAATCAGTTCCGACAAAGCTTAGGTTTGCCCAAAATTCCCCTCTTAGGTGTAGCTTTTCGTCGAGATGTTCCCCAAAATCTACGCAATATT
>JBCBEA010000303.1:0-5507 GCA_038529195.1 Cyanobacteria bacterium J06600_6 | reverse complement strand
GAGGATTACTAGCCGAGGGGCGACGAGCAATTACCTGGTCAATCAAACCATATTCTTTTGATTCTTCTGCAGACATAAAGAAATCACGCTCTGTATCATCTTCAATTTTTGATAGAGGTTGTCCCGTATGGTCGGCAAGATGTCCGTTGAGCTTATTCTTGAGATAGAGAATTTCTTTTGCCTGAATCTCGATATCAGTCGCCTGTCCCTGGGCGCCACCCAAAGGCTGGTGGATCATAATTCGAGAATTGGGCAGACTCATGCGCTTGCCTTTTTCTCCTGCACTAAGCAAGAAAGCACCCATACTAGCGGCCAAACCAATACAAATGGTGCAGACATCTGGGCGAATTTGATTCATGGTGTCAAACATACCCATCCCGGCTGAGACTGAGCCACCAGGGGAGTTGATGTAGAGATAAATATCTTTTTCAGGGTCTTCAGCTTCTAAAAACAGGAGTTGGGCAACGACAAGATTAGCAATTTCATCGGTAACTGCTTCTCCTAAAAATACTATTCTTTCTCGTAGTAGACGAGAGTATATATCAAAGGCGCGATCGCCTCGACCTGAACTTTCGATTACGGTAGGTATCATGTCGCTATGCTCTGTGTATTGTGTTCTGTATCTGCTTGTTAATTGTAGCTACTTTAGGGTAGCGGTTATTTTGACCCAAGAATCTTAAAAGTTCGATTTAGGACGGTAATTACGAAATTGAATCTTTAGCTTTTATTTTTTAGCAACTTTAATTTCTTCCTCTGCCTCCTCCGCTCCCTCCGCTTCATCCGCTTCCTTACTTAGCGGGTTTCATTACCACCACACCATAGGCATCAGGGTTGAGATACTTTTGGGCAGCTATCTGCAAATCTTCAGCGGAAATAGATTGAATATGCTGGGGATAGTTTAAGGCTGGGGCAAGATCCTGTAGCTGAGAATAGTAGTAGCCATAGAGGTTGGCGCGATCGCTAGGGCGTTCGTTAGCAAATATAAAGCGGTTGGCTACCTGGGTACGAATGCGATCAATATCTTTGTCGGCAATTAGTTCGGTTTGAACTCTGCGAATCTGATCGGCGATCGCCTGTTCTACTGCTGCCAGATTTTCAGTTGCTAAAGCAGCAGAGATATAAAATACTCCCTGGTGAGTCTGGGTCATGTTGCTGACACCAATTTGATTGACTAAGCCTTTTTCTTCGCGCAATTCTCTAAACAGGCGAGATACTTTTCCCTGTCCTAAGATCACCGCCAGAATATCCAAAGCATAGGTTTGATCAAGGTTTTCCATGCCAGGAACACGCCAGGTCATGACTAGGCGCGCCTGCTGTAAGCTTTCGTCGGTATATTCTTGACGGACTATTTCAGTGAACGGAGTTTCTGGGGTTAGGTCAGGAGTGGGATTTGGTTCGCATTTTGCACCGCGATCATAGTGACGTTCAAAACTTTTGGTAACGACTTCGATTAACTCTTCTACGGGCAGATTACCGACCACGGCTGCGGTCATAGAACTAGGCTGATACCAGGCACCATGAAAATCCCGCATCTGTTGCGATCGCAAGTTTTCAATTACTGATGCAGGTCCGAGTACAGGACGGCGGTAGGGTAAGCTTTCAAAGCAGGTTTCCATCGAGCGATAGAAAGTGCGACGACGGGGACTATCTTCTGAACGACGAATCTCTTCCAGAACGACCAGCTTTTCTCGCTCAAAGGCTTCGTTTTCCAAACTAGGGTTCAGGACTACATCTAGCTGTAAAGGTGCTAGCTCGGCAAAATCTTGAGGAGCAGTAGTTATATAGTAGTGGGTGTAGTCTTGGCTGGTAGCAGCATTGGTAACAGCGCCTCTTTCCTCAATCAAATGTTCAAACTCACCAATATCTAAGTTGGATGTGCCTTTAAACACCATATGCTCTAGAAAGTGAGCCATGCCGTTAATTTCGTCATTTTCCTTCGCTGAACCCACATTAATCCAGACGTTAAGATTCACCGCTTCGACAGGCATTTGTTCGGCAATAATAGTCAGACCATTGTCGAGCTGACGAATAGTCGGAGCATTTAATTTGGCTGGCTGAGTCAGGATAGAAGTCATTAAATATATTTAAGCTATACCAAGTATTTAGAAAACCTATTGCCTCTATTCTAATCATAATTCCCCTTGAGAAACGTGACGGTTTGCATCACACGCAGCAAAATAGTTCGACGATCGCAGCTATAAAACTTTTCTCATTGATGACACAGACCTTAACTATCATTACTATTGCCAATTAAATAGAGCAGCGCCATACGAGTCGCTACACCGCTAGTAACCTGCTTAGATACTAGACTTAGATCTGGATCGTCCATGAGGTCGGAAGTTATTTCCACACCGCGATTGGTTGGACCAGGATGAAGTATCTTCACACCAGGATGACAAGCTTTAAGGCGATCGCGCGTTACTCCATATAGTTGATGGTATTCTCGCAAACTAGGAATAAAATTAGCCGTCATGCGTTCTTTTTGGAGCCGTAAAGTCATGACAAAATCTGCAGCCTCTAGAGCAGGCGGTAATTCCCAGTGAATAAATAGCTTGCCTGGGGAGTCGCGGTCTATCATGCTGAGAAACTCTTTAGGCAGTAGAGTTGCAGGGGCGCAAAGATGGACTTCTGCACCTGCGCTAGTGAGACTATAAATATTAGAACGGGCTACCCGAGAATGAAGAATATCACCAACGATCGCAATTTTTTTTCCTGCCAATAGTTCTAAACGTGGACTATCAGCATCAATTGACGTAGTTAGAGTAAATAGATCGAGTAAGGCTTGAGAAGGATGCTGATGTAAACCGTCTCCTCCATTGAGAATAGTTACACCAGAATTTAGCCGATCCATCTCCTGAGCAATAATTTGAGGCACTCCCGCCTGCTTATGACGAATTACCATAATATTTGCCCCCATCGCTAAATAGGTTTTTGCCGTATCGAGAATGGTTTCACCTTTTGTCAGAGAAGAGCTGCCCGGAGAGAAGTTGAGGATATCTGCCGATAGCCTTTTTGCAGCTAATTCAAAGCTACTGCGCGTACGGGTAGACGGCTCAAAAAACATGTTAGCAACCACTCGCCCCTGAAGTGCGGGGACTTTTTTGGTTCTGCCCGAAAGCACTTTTTGGAAACTAGCAGCAGTCTGTAAAACTGTCTCGTATTCTTCAGGGGTAAAATCAATCAGAGAAAGAATATGTCGTCTTGTCCAGATAGTAGCTGCCATATCAGTTAACAGATCAGGATAACCCCTCTATGGCTCTAAAGAAGAGAGACGCAGCGAGAGTAGCCTTAGCCTAATTAGTGATGATTAATTTGCAAAACATCCATCAGGTTATCAGGTTATAGCTTTTTCAACAATTCTCTCAATAATTGAGGCTATTTTAAATTGAGTTTTGATTTAGATTTATACAGCCAGTCTTGGCGCAAAATAGAATCAGAGACCTCATTTCATTTAGATAAAAATATTGAATTGATTCCTCTGTTGGTATTCGATCGCCTGGATTCAACTAATACAAAACTATGGTCGTTAATTGACGACGGTATTGAATGTCCAACAGGTGCGATCGCTCTTTTGCAAACTGCAGGGAAAGGACAGTGGGGTCATAGCTGGGTTTCTCAGCCAGGAGGCTTATATCTTTCTGTTGGTTTAAGTTGGGATATGGATATAGTTGATTATCCTCATCTTGTGATGGCGACAGCTTGGGGAATTGCCACCGCTCTACGAGCTTATAATTTGCCAGTAACTATTAAATGGTCAAACGATCTAATTCTCGAGCGCCGTAAACTGGGGGGCATCAAAATTGAAACCCGCAACCATAAAAATAAGTTGACTAAAGCTGTTGTGGGAGTCGGGATTAATTGGCAGAATTCTGTTCCTCATCCTGGAATCAATTTAAAGTCTTATTATCGAGATCAAAATACAGCACAAAGTATAAAACAGATTGCTAGTTTAGAAGCATTAACGGCAATTACTGCTTACGGAATCTTATTGGGATCTGAATATTATTTAGCCTGGGGAATCGAAAAGCTGCTGGCTAGGTACTTAGAAACCTGTAACAGCATTGGTAAACAAATAGATTTTAATGGTTGCGCTGGAGAAGTTGTCGGCGTAACTACAGAAGGAAAACTGAAAGTAAAACTGCGATCGCCTGGGGCATCGAGCATCGTTGAGTTAGCACCAGGGCAAATTAGTCTAGGCTATTCTTAAAGCGATCGTGAGAACTTTCAATAAGAAATAGCTAATTATCAAACACTTAAAATTCAAGTTTAATTTTCCAAAAATTACAGTCGATTCACCTCTGGGTATCGAAAGCCAAAAATTTCTCAAACTTGCTGTCCCTCTGGCTAGTGCACAGGTAGCGCAATCGATGACTAGCTTTTTCGACACCCTGGTAATGGGCAGATTAGGAGTAGAAACTTTAGCTGCTGGTGGTTTGGCTTCTCTGACTTTCTTTGCCATTCTCTATACGACTGCGGGGATACTAATGGGCGTTAGTCCTTTAGTTGCGGAGGCTTATGGTGCAGGGAAGCCAACCAGAATCGAACAGTTAGTACGCCAGGGATTGTGGCTGGTGCTGCTGTTGTCCATACCAATGATGATTGCTGTCGCCAATCTCGATCGCATGATGCTGTACTGGGGACAGACAGAAACTACTGTGGCTTTGGCTAATAGTTATCTGGATCTTATTTTGTGGGGCTTTTTCCCTGCTTTGGGCTTTACCTTACTAAGAGGCGTAGTATCAGGACTATCTCATGCCCGTCCCGTGATGTATATCGTCGTTGTTGGTACGATTTTTAATATCGTTGGTAATTATGTTTTAGGCTTTGGGAAACTTGGTTTTCCCCGTCTGGAATTATCAGGATTGGCGATCGCTAGCGCTATTACCTTTTGGGGCATGTTTGTGGCCTTAGCGATCTATCTGCTCAGACATCCCGAACTTAAAACCTATCGTCTTTTTGAGCGCCTGTACGTCATTAAGCCTGCTATCCTCTGGGAACTATGTAAAACTGGTATCCCAATCGGTATCTTTACCGCTCTGGAAATAGGCTTGTTTACCGTCGTTACCTATCTGACTGGCGTATTAGGGACAGAAGTATTAGCAGCCCATCAGATTGTTTTTCAAACCATGATGGTGACCTTTATGATTCCCCTGGGGATGTCCTTTGCAGCAACGGTAAGAGTCGGACAGTGGCTCGGGCAGAAAAATGCGGCGGGGATAGCCAGAGCAGGATACGTCAGTATGGCGATGGGATTTGTCTTTGCAGTTTTGTTAGCAAGTCTGATGCTCTTATTTCCTCAAGCGATCGTTGGCTTATATATAGACGTGGGAGATCCTGCTAATGCTTCTATAGTAAAGCTGGCTCTACCAATGCTGACGATCGCAACACTTTCCCAGATTTTGGATGCAGTTCAAAAAATTGCCTATGGTGCACTCCAGGGGCTTCAAGATACTCGTACTCCCGTGCTGTTAAATGTTTTGGCTTTTTGGGTCGTTGGCGTACCTGTT
>JBCBEA010000302.1:0-5511 GCA_038529195.1 Cyanobacteria bacterium J06600_6 | reverse complement strand
ATAAAGATGTCCAGGCTTATGCTCGCAAACAGCTAAAACAGGCTAATTTATACATTGAGTCTTTACCCAAAGGTAGTCCTGCCCTAAGCTTCTGCCAAATTCCTTATGTGCTAGCAAAAGGTACATTAGATGCGATCGCCATTGGCAAGCCTAAGTTGACTCGCCATGATGTGATAAGTTTAGTGGAAAAAGTGACTAAAGTTAAGTCCGCTTGAGAAGTCTGAAGTCAAGAGTTAACAGTTAAGAGTTAACTCTTGACTGATTTGCTTGCTTCGGTAACTAGTCTGCGAGCAACAGTTTGAATTCCTGTATGCTCAAAGAAATTAGTCGAGCCATCGAGAAATGCTGCTAGGTAGTCTAGTTTGCCATCGGTTAGTTCGATAAAACCACCCAGCTTTTGGGAAAGAGTTTCGGGAGTTACGCCCAATTTTTTGCTAAAGCTATCTAGCCAATCGCCCGCAGTGTTAAAACTTTGGTCAATAAATTCTTCTTTGTTGTCTACAGGAATTAATTCTCCCACCGCTTCATAAGCAGGATTAGCCTTTAAATTATCTCTTTTTTCCAAATCTTCTTTAACTTTGGCGACAAAATTAACTCCTAGAGGCAAGATTCCGTCAATACAAACCAGAGAAGCCATCCGTAGTAGTGCCTCATGCTGATAATTTTCTTTGAGCGCCCCTGCAAATTGGGCGGGATTTAAACTCAGCTTGTTCAGTTTACTAAAAATAATTAGCTCGGCAACTAGTTTGATTCTCAAATCAACACTTTGAACTGCATCGGCTTTAGGCGTAATTTTATCCAGAAAGGGAATAAAGCTTAATTTGTCCCCTAGCTTATCAGCGATCGCAGCAGCAGCGATCGCTTTGTCTGTATTATCTACGGTGCGATACAGCCAAGCTGCGGTTTGATAGCCCTGTTTCTTGTCGGCATATAAATCGAGTGCGCGATCGCGAATTTTGCTAATTTCATCTGCACCAGTTGCCCCCGTAACGGCAGTAATTGTATTGTCAAAGCCGACTAGGTTTTCCCATTTACCTGGAGTAAAGGTACTAATTGTCTTGAGCATTTTGACCGTAACGTTATCGGTAGGCAGATTATCAACTAGCTCGACGATTGATTGACTCATGGACTTAATCTGGAGGGTTGTCAATCATTAGGTTACGACGGAAGACAATCTTAAACTCTAGATCCAGATAAAGATTTAATAGTTAATCTAATTAAATTACGCGAAAATAAAGCGAAAGATAGCCAAAGCCTTGAAATCCAACGATAGAGAAGTTGAATTTCCATCATTGCTCTTATTATGTACACGGTCTTTAGCGGTGACGCGATCGCCTATTTAAAAATTCTATTTGTTGGTTTAACTATTATTAGTCTCAATTTATTAGTCTCAATCGTCTTGATCAAATGTCATCAAAGCTAATTCGAAAAATTAAACAAAAACCAAGAAGAAGCAAAACTAGCTGAGAAAAATATATATATTGCTTTAATCGGCGGAATTATGACTGCTGGATTTGGCACATATTTCTATTTAAACCGCATCAAGGAATTTATTTCAATTCTTTTTTTAGCATCGATAATTAGCTGTGTAATCAATGGCAACACACAGCAAAATACCCTCAACACAGAAAGTGGCGGTCGCAAAACTACTATTGCTCGCAGCTTCAATTTCAATTTTGGTTTGTTTGCAGCGATAAGTTTAATCGATAATCTTTCGGCTCTCGGTGCAGCGAAGAAAAAGCAGCTAGAAAAAAATGCCAACAGTTTGAGCTTTATTCAATTGGAGTTACTCAAACTAATCAAAGATAGGCAATCGCTAAGTTTATCTGACATCGTGATTGAAACAGGTTTGTCTGCAGAAAAAGCAAAGTTAGAGTTACAAAGCCTGCTTGACTCTGATTTGATCATTACCGTCAATGGAGAAAACGATCGCCAACTGATTTATCAGACTGTTTGACTCGCTTCCTCGCTACAGCTAAATAATTAATTCTTACCTTTTGTATCAGCAATCGGTATTCACCGATCAATAAGTATTTAAACCAGGACTTTTAGATCTGGCATAATTAAAGAAGAGTAAAAAAAATTTAATAAAAGTTAAGAGAGGGGATTATGGTCGCAACACCAGTCAAAACCCAGTCCAGGTTGAGTATTCAAACCGCTGACCTTGGCAATGATACTACAGCAATTCGTTCTCTTGATTGGGATCGCGATCGCTTTGATATTGAGTTTGGTTTACAAAACGGTACTACCTATAATTCTTATTTGATCCGTGGAGAGAAGACGGCGCTAGTTGACACTTCTCACGCTAAGTTTCGTCAGCTATATCTAGATGCGCTGCAGGGGTTGATCGACCCCACAGAGATTGATTATTTAATTATTAGCCACACTGAACCAGATCACAGTGGACTCGTTAAAGATTTTCTGGCTCTTGCACCTCAAGCAACGGTGGTTGCAGCCAAGATGGCGATTAAGTTTTTAGAAGACTTAGTCCATCAGCCATTTGAGAAGATGATTGTCAAGAATGGCGAGACAATCGATCTAGGACAGGGGCATGTAATTGAGTTTGTCAACGCACCCAACCTTCATTGGCCCGATACGATCTTTAGTTACGATCAAAAATCGGGTATTTTGTTTACCTGTGATGCTTTTGGAATGCACTACTGCTCCGATGCTACCTATGACGAAGATTTAAAGGCGATCGCCAAGGACTATCGCTTCTACTACGACTGTCTGATGGGACCAAATGCTCGTTCTGTACTTTCAGCAATGAAGCGGATGGATAAGCTAGGAGAAATTACTACGGTTGCCAACGGACATGGTCCATTATTGCGTCATAACCTACAGGAATTGCTCGATCGCTATCGTAACTGGAGCAAAGCCCAAACTAAAGCGGAGAAAAGCGTAGCTGTCTTTTATATTTCTGATTATGGCTACAGCGATCGCCTGAGTCAAGCGATCGCCAAGGGCATTACGAAAACTGGTGTAGCCGTGGAAACGGTCGATTTACGTTCCGCTGACAGCACAGAAGTTCATGAGATCGTCAATCGTTCCGTGGGTATCGTTTTGGGAATGCCACCGCTAGAGGGAAATAATCAGGCAGATATTGCCGCCAACCTAGGTACTGTTCTCGCAGCAGCAAAAGAGAAGCAGCTAATTGGCGCATTTGAATCCTATGGCGAAGATGACGAGCCAATCGATCCTTTAGTGACTAAATTCCGCGAGGCAGGCTTAAAACCAGGCTTCCCGCCAATCAAGATTAAGGATGTGCCAACAGAAGCCGACTATCAGATCTGTGAAGAGTCGGGAGTCGATATGGGACAGTTTTTGACCCGTAAGGACTTAGTCAAGCAGATGAAGTCTTTAGATAACGATCTCGATAAGGCGATTGGACGCTTGAGCGGTGGACTTTATATTATTACCGCAACCAAAGGCGATCTCAGCAGTGCAATGCTGGCTTCCTGGGTATCTCAGGCTAGTTTTGAACCCATTGGTTTGACAATTGCTGTAGCTAAAGATCGGGCGATCGAGTCATTGATGCAGGTAGGCGATCGCTTTGTCTTGAATATCCTCGAAGAGGGCAAATATCAGGATCTGATGAAGCACTTCCTCAAACGATTTAAGCCAGGTGCTGATCGTTTTGCGGGAGTTAAAACCCAAACTGCTAATAATGGGTCGCCTATTTTGACTGACGCTTTAGCTTATTTGGAGTGCGAAGTATCTAGTCGGATGGAATGTAGCGATCACTGGATTGTTTACAGTAAAGTCGATCTCGGTCGAGTTTCTAACCCAGATGGTTTGACTGCGATTCACCACCGTAAGGTAGGTAATCACTATTAATATTTATTACGTTTGGTGTGAATTAGCTTCGTTGAAAAGTTGATAGTTCGTAGCTCTAAGCTCTAAGCTCTAGGCTTTATAAATAAGAAGCAGGCGTATTTAGTGAATATTTAGTCTAATACTCGGTAGGGGTGCTTCTAGGAGTGCCCTTTTTATTGTCAAATAAGCCTAACATTGGACCTAAAATTGCTCCTGCGATAAATCCTCCAGCGTGCGCCCAATAAGCCACACCACCTCCTTCCATACCGACGTGAGCGGAAACTTCAAAAGTCGAAATCCCGTTTAAAGCCTGTTCGATAAACCAGAAACCTAAGAAATATACTGCGGGAATTCTAAACAAAGGAAAGAATATGCCCAGAGGTAAAACTGTAACTATTTTTGCCTGAGGAAATTTGAGGATATAAGCTCCCATCACCCCAGCGATCGCACCACTCGCGCCTAAAGACGGTACTCCAGACATAGCGGAGAAAAACCATTGAGCTATCACGGCAATAATACCGCAGGCGATATAAAAGACCAGAAATTTACTTGCACCCAACTCTTCTTCAATGTTGTTACCAAAAATCCAGAGATAAAGCATATTAAAGCCCACGTGAGCAAAACCTGCGTGGAGAAATTGGGCGGTTATGGGGGTAACGATTTCGGGGATGCTTTGATGTACGCTAATACCATTAAAGCTGGCGGTTAACTCTCTGGGAACAACGGCAAATAGATGAAAGAAAGTGTCCAATTGACCAGAGTTGAGACTGAGTTCGTAAACGAAAACCAGGATGTTAGCTGCAATTAAAATATAGGTAACGTAAGGAGTTATTTTAATTGGGTTTTCGTCTTTTAAAGGAACCATGTTGAAATGAAGTGATTAATCCGAGTAACGACTTGCTAAATTTGGACATCATAACTTTAAGGATCTTTCTCTCCTTTAAATTAATAGATCGAAGATAGCGTTTCTTTAGATTCAACCAAATTTGTTTTTCTCACATCTATCTGATGATGGGTTTGCACACTCATTAGATAATCTGAATTCGGGATCTGCTTAAATTCTGACTGCGCAGATAGACTTAAAAACTAGTTTTTTGATTTTGGTATCGGCAAAAATGATTATACTCAAACCACAAGGCTTAAGATGGCTCACAAAGCCAGCAGACGATCCACAAGATCTTTGCGCTCATGGAAAAGTCACGTTTGAAATCGATGGTACGTCCTTAATTACTCCAGAAGACGGAGAATGGACGGTTAGTGCAGCAGCTTTGTATCTTCTGAGAACACTCGACAATAATTTCGCTCAAGAACCATTTTTTGTATCCGATGAATCCGAACAAATATTCCCCTGTTGTGGCTTTGAAATGTACGATGTCGAAGGCGAAGATGATGTTCTGATATTGGGTTGTCCTAATGGTATCAATTTGCAAATCGCACACGATGGCAAAAAAGTTGAAATTAAAGCCGAAGGGAAAAACCCTGTTTTTGTATCTTATATTGACTGGCGAGATGCAGTTGTGAAATTCTCAGAAATTGTGAGAGCGTTTTATGCTTCGTCCAGCCCGAAACAAGCCCCTGATTTAGCAGCTCAACAAGGCTTTAATAAATTTTTATCTGAGTGGGAAAGACGCTACTCATCAGCAACTCAGATATAGCTAAAGATTAATATTCATCTATATTTTGAACAGGCGATTA
>JBCBEA010000301.1:0-5542 GCA_038529195.1 Cyanobacteria bacterium J06600_6 | reverse complement strand
CTTACGAGCAGATACCTGAACCTACCCTAATCCAATCTTGTACGAAGACATGTCTCTTACCTTTGATGCTGAATCGGCGCAAAAAAGAATTGATCGCTTTTGGCAACTGCCCGCTAGTTTTGGTATGGAGAGAAACGCCTATCATAATTATCTCAACGAAATTGTTAGCGATCGCTATGCCTTAATTAACGGTTTACAGCTGCTGCGAGATGAACTACAGCTTGCAGCCTTTAGCCCTACGGACATCCATATTTGTGGTGCAGATCTGAGCCTACCTAGTATCGTCACAACTTTAGCCTATACCAACTGTGGCGATCGCATTCACCAGGGAGAAGTAACCAAACGCTATCGAGACGTGGTAGCTTCCCGCTTTGCCACCCTGTCAGAAATTGGCGAACTCAAGCTAGAGGCATTTTTCCCAGCTGGGGGAGGTACAGACAATGGCGCAACCTTAGCCCATGTCACCGTGGCGCATCAGATGGACGAACGATTGCGTCGCCGACTATATGAAGGAAATCCTCAGTCAATGGTGCTGGTAGCGACGGATCTCAAAACTCATGTAGGGCGCTTAGAAGAAGGAGACGTACGGATTTATGGTAAAACTCGCGAATCACCCTGGCGACAGCCTCGTAATGCCTGTGGTGCGATTGTTGGGGCGTTATCAGACTACCATCCTCATAACATGATTCATCGTCGGATTCGCGACGATCTAGGCGAGAAAAACTTTCAATTTCTGTCCACCCGCAAAATCATGACCGAGAAAGGAGTAGATATCACAATGGCTGTGGCTGCTGCGATCGTAGCGATCAGAGGTATTCGCAATACCGCAATGGCAATGACTCAAGAAATTGACGAGCGAGGTGTGGCTCATTTAACCGCTAGCACCACCGTCAACCGCCCATCTAGAGACGATCTGGTAATTTATCTAGCGAGGGCAACGGTATTTAATGGCAAGGTACGAATCCAAAGCATGGGTACAAAAGCCGAACTATATAGTGGCAAGCTAGTTAAGTATGCAGGAGAAAGGAGGCTTCAGCTTACCTATGGGGATCTTAATGGCGAATCCTTGCCTGTAGAAGAAATTCCCTACCAGATTAAATATTCAGATTTATTTTGATTTGTTTATGAGTTTGGTCTGATACCGCCTAATCTAGAGTGGTCATTACGAATTTGAAAAAACTACAATGGTAGTCGTCACGCAGAAAACTAGCGTGAAAACTCTACACATTGGCAATTAGCTATGATTAGCAAACCGATTTTTAAGCAGCAGCATCAGATTCAGGCAATGCTGCTAGTTTCCGCCTGGCTATTGGGCAATATTTGGACATATCAATGGTTTATTGAGTCGTTACTTTCAGGTAATTATCTCAACTTAATTCTGTTAACTATTGGCAGCATTGCTTTATTAATAAATTTAATTCAGACAGACTTTTTTAACTCACAACCATTTGAGTTGCGGTTGAGAATGCAGCCTTTACTCTTGATGCTAGGAGGAGAAATTAGCGCAATTATCCTGAAGTGGTCGCTTAATATTCCGCAGTTAACCTTGCTCTGCTTTATTCTTGGTAGTTACGGTTTAATTGGTTTATTTATTACCTATTCTAGTTGGCAAAAAGGTTTGACTGTAGCCGCGATCGCTGCCTGCATAATTCCTTTTTTAGCTGTATTTAACAGCGGTTTGGGTTTTCCCGTCCGAGTCATTACTGCCCATGCGGTGGCACAAGCTCTGTCGGATTTTCATCTGAGTGCGGTTTCATCTCATGACATTATTGTGATGGAAAACGGGATTGCGGAAGTAGATTTGCCCTGTAGCGGTATGAAAAGCCTGTGGACGGGAACTGTATTTCTGCTTGGTGCAACTTGGTTAGAAAGACGACAGCTAAACTGGCGCTGGCTGTTGGTGGCGATCGCTAATTTAGGATTTTTAATCATCGCTAACGTTGTGCGTGTCCTAATCTTGGTTGTCACAATTGAAGTCTTACAGCAGCAGCAAATAGCGGATCTGATTCATCTACCTTTAGGAGTTATTGGTTTTATTCTTGCCAGTATTTTCACCTGGATTCTATTACAGAAAGTTCCTCGCGCCGATTTAAATTTAGCTAACTTAGAATCAAATTCCTACAGCGATCGCCAGAAAAATACAGGCTGGATTGTGGCAGCGGTAATAACTTTGGGAATTGTTGGACAGCTACAGCCATTTCAACCAGAAAAAATTGCTTTGACGGCGATCGATCTACCTCCTTCAATTTCTACCGAATCTTTAAAATTAACATCTGCTGAAACTAGCTTTTTTGATAATCCTGATAACCCTCTTGTCCAAAAGCTGCGGTTTAAATCTGGCGGACTCTCAGGCTCAATGTTGCTGGTAGCTAGTGATACCTGGCAGTCTCATCATCCCCCCGAACTTTGCTTTATGGGCAATGGTTTTAAAGTAGATTCGATGAACTCGACGCTGATCAATGATTCAATTAATGCCCGCTGGCTATCCCTGCAAAACGGCGAACTTTCCGCAGCCTATTGGTTTCAATCCCAGCAATCAACTACCGATGATTTTATAGCTCGTATTTGGGATCATCTCGCTCAACGACATAAAACCTGGGTTCTAGTTTCCGTACTGTTTGACGATGCTGAAAACTCTGACAGTCTGGCAATTAAGAACTTTAGCAATACTATTTATCAAACTATTAATCAAAATTATTTCAACGGCTAATAACATAATCATTTCAGACGGATAAGGCATTGCTTCATTTCAATAATTGATTTCTCTACGAATTAATAATGGAAAATATTAAAAAGCTTCGTAATTTCAGCTATCAGAGCATTTTTTGGGGCTGGAACTTAATTTTTCTCAGTGTTGTCGGTTTCGGAATTGCCCCTTTCATTGGCATCGCGCTGATTATTGCCACTCTTGAAGGGACAGTATCTTTTGATTTTGCTCTAACGTTTTTGGCATTAGTCGCTATTCCGATCGCCTGTACAATTTATGGCGCTAAATATCTGCGTAGAGAACCAAAAAAGCTGATGCGCTGGTTTTATGGCGTGGAAGCACCGCTAGTAACCTGGTGTTTGGTGCGGCTATTTATCATTCGCGAATTGACCTTTGCCAGTACTCTGATTTTAGGAACCCTGTTGGTTTGTGTGGTGGCATTTGCGACTGAGGTATTGCGGGGATATCAAGCAGAGAAACCAGTATTCTCTTGGGTACAGATGATTACTCATACCCTAATGCTATTTACAGGCATTTATTTAGGAACAGTACTGTTATTTTATGCCATACCCGTTGCGGGATATCTACTTGCAGGACTTTACCATTTTGCGATCGCATTTTTATCTTTTGGCTGGGTAAGCAATTTTTGGCAGACGATTACTGCATCGATGTGGATTGTATTTTCGCCCTTGAGCATTTTATTTATGCTTTTAGTCGGCTTTAGCATTACGCTGTTTGTCGGTCTGCCTTTTGTTCTAACGAATCTTTATATAAATTCAGGTCAGAAAATTATTCGAGCTTTTAGCCAGCAGCATAGTAAGCAGAAAGCGATGCAGGTAGGCGTAGCTGTTGTCGCTACTTGGCTGATTATGTTTAACGTTTTCAACCAACAACCCCAAATAAAAGCCTTTGAGTTATTAAAACAGTCGCCGATAAATCGACAAGAATTACTCGCTTCTTCTAAGACAATCCGCAAAGGATTAATCAATGCCAATCTTTACCCCTACCGCTATCTCAGTACCAGAGAAGGTAACGATCATATCTATGAAATGTATAAAGCTATGCATCTGCCAGATTCCGTCGCTGAGTTTCTTCAGAATAGATATAATCAGCTTCTTGCACCGTTTCTCTACCAGGGCGATCGCAACGATGTAGTAAAATCAGCAGAACTTTATGCGGAATTTTTTGATACACCCATCCAAAAAGCCGAACGTAAAGCGGTACGCCATGCGCTGCAATCGACAGCGATCGTCGATCAGGCAAAAGCAGGTTTATTAAACATCGACCAGAAAAAAGTTTGGCTGGCGAAACAGGAGGTAAACATCGAGCCTCACGGTAACTGGGCAAATGTAGAAATCCACGAAGTCTATGAGAATCAGACTACCGATGTAGAAGAAATTCTTTATTACTTCTCTCTACCCGAAAGTGCAGCTATTACAGGTCTATGGCTGAGAGAAGGCGACGATTCAAATGAACGCTTTGCTTATCAAGTATCCCCCAGAGGTGCAGCCCAAGAAGTGTATAACTCCCAGGTAAGACGCACTCGCCCTGTAGATCCAGCACTACTAGAACAGGTAGGAGTTGGACAGTATCGACTCCGAGCTTTTCCCGTCCCCCCCAAGCGTAATGTTGCTAGAAATAGAAACGGACTTAAGTTTGAAACTCCCAAAATGCATCTTTGGTTTACCTATCAGGTGATGCAGCAGGAGTCAGGCTGGGCATTACCCAAACTAGCGGAAAAGCGTAATATCTACTGGACAAAGTTAACCAAACGTTTGCGCAACGGTAAGGTCAAGCGGATTTTCTCGGACACATGGTTAGAAGAGACGATCGCAGCCTCAAACAACTCAGATAAAACAGAAGAGCAGATAGATTTCCAAAATGGCGATCGCCTGACCTTAAAACCACTAGAGTCACAAGATTATGCGGGTTCTGAGGGTAAAAAGTATGCGCTGATTCTGGATACTTCCCGCAGTATGAGTCAACAACGAGAGAAAGTTAAAGAATTAATTGATTGGCTGCAAGTTGAGACAAAATTGATGGCGGCTAATGACTTCGATCTATACCTCACCGATGATTATAGCGATCGCGCTAAGTTGCTCGAAGATTTTGATCGCACCCTTACCGAGCGACTGACTTTTTATGGTTCGCTGCAAACTGACGAAATGCTCCAACAGTTTCAAACTTTGAAGGCAAACAAAAATTATGATGCCGTCCTATTATTAACCGACGAAGGTAGCTACGAACTATCTAAAGATAAACAAGAATTGCCAGCTATGGATGCTCCTCTGTGGATGGTACATCTGGGCGGTCAACTACCTAGAGCTTATGCTGATGCTACCCTTCAGGCAATTCAGAACAATAATGGTGGTGTGGCAACAGATATCAAAACCATAATGCAGCGTCTGGCGATCGAATCTGCCCAGGGTGGATCGCTAATCGATGGCTATACCTGGAAAGTAAGCCAAACCGACTCGATAACTGCTACGAATACGGGACTCGAACCCATTGCAGCCCGCCAAATTGTGGCTCAACAAGCCAAAAAAGGTAAAGATAAATTGGAGATCGCGGAACTAGATGCAATTCATCAAATAGCAAAGAAAAACAGCATCGTTACGCCCTATTCCTCAATGATTGTCTTAGTTAACGACCAGCAGAGAGAACAGCTAAAAGCAGCCGAAGCGAAAGCCGACAGATTTGATCGCGAAGTCGAAACGGGAACCGAACAGCTTGATACACCCTTTAATCCTTTTGAAAGCAATGAAGTATCTGGCGTACCCGAACCCGATGTTTGGATTTTACTAGGTCTAGTTGCGATCGCTTTGTTTGTCCTCT
>JBCBEA010000300.1:0-5564 GCA_038529195.1 Cyanobacteria bacterium J06600_6 | reverse complement strand
CAAAAGCTTAACTGCTGTTTTATCACCAATCCCCTTAACACCAGGAATACAGTCGGAAGGATCGCCACAGAGAGCTTTGTAATCAACAATCTGTTCGGGAGTAACCCCCATTTTCTCAATCACCCCTGCGCGATCAAATTCCGTATAGCTACGAGCAGATTTACGAAAAGTTTGATTGTGTAAATAGAGAATACTGATTCCTTGGTCATCGTCTACCATTTGAAACAAATCGCGATCGCCCGTCACGATTTTGACTCGGTATCCCGCCTGGCTAGCTTTGATGGCAATTGTCCCCAACACATCATCCGCTTCGTAACCTGCCTTCGTCACAATCGGTAGATTGAATCCCGTCAGCAGCTTTTGTAAGTTTTGAATGTCGGGAATAAAATCATCAGGAGTCTCCGCGCGATCGCTTTTATAGTTGTCATCAGCTTTATGGCGAAAAGTTGGCTCTCCTAAATCAAAAGCGATCGCCATTGCCTGGGGTGATTCTGTCTCTAATACCTGCAGTAAAGAGTTAATAAAGCCAAAACAGATGCTGGTGGGAACTCCCTGAGAATTAGTTAAAGGCTCTCGGCGGGAATTATTAAAAGCATAGTAAGCGCGAAATGCTAAAGAATGACCGTCTAGCAAAATTAGGAGTGGTTGTAGATTAGTCGAAGCAGTTTTGTTTACAATAGTAGAGGTCATAAAATTAAAAATCGACAAGAAAATTTAGTTAGATTAAGCCAATATTTCAGCTAATTAAATACTGTAAACGTTAGTAAACAAATCTTGTTTAGCTAAGTTGAGAATGATAACTTTAATTCAGGTACAAAGAAGTACACCACGCTTCTTTCCAAAGGAGATTCTAGCAAGTGCCTCCCGCTATGGATCTACACAATAGCGCAAAACCAGATAGAGATAATACCTAGGCGAATTTACTTAATTACTGCTTTATTTTAACTGAAAGTACAGTACTTATGGAAATCGTAATCTTAGCCAGATATGGCTTATTATCAGCATCTTAGGAAATCGAAAAAATTGCTGTTGTGCGATATATATTCAACACAATAAATTAGTTAGAACTACTTGAACACTATACTATTAAATCCGAAGTTACAAATCACGATCGTTGGGAAGTCTGTTAAGTTTGAAAAAAGACAATGGAGAGGATTACTATAAAGGCTAGTCAAGTTTCGTACTTACGTCTTTAAGGTCTTTGAATTCAAGGAGGTTAATTAAAAAAACCTAGCCTGAACTATTCCTCTCCAACCCATTCGATTTAACCACAACTGTATAAAACCATAGAATGCGATTCATGAACAAGACGTCATGGTCGTTTTTTGCTATTTTAGAGTGCTTAATTGGCTTGTAATAGTTACAGTATGTTGAAAATAAGCCATGCATTGCGATTGCTAAGTTAAAGTCAAACATAGTCAACCTGAACTATAGCCTTGTCTTCAGAAGCTTTTCCCACAGACCTAAACGGAGACTATATCGAGCATACCCATTTACTGACTAGCGAAAAAGCAGAGTGGGAAAATTTGAGCTTAATTTATGAATTTGAGCCAGCGGGAGAAATGCCCGAATCTGTTATGTCAAGTCATGCTGTAGTACTTTGTTTAGGAAACTTTCAGGGTAGTTTTTATCTCGATGGACAGTGGCATCAGGAGCAATATTGTCAGGGGGATATAGCTCTTGTCGGTGCAGGAGAACTTTTTCCGCGATTTAGGACAGATCGAGAAGTACCTTTGCTCGAACTGTTTTTAGACCCTTATTCTCTAGTTCAGGCGCTAGGAAAACTTGATCGCCAGCAAATTAGGCTGCGTTCGCAATTACGCATTCAAGATCCTCTAATTCAACAGATGGCGCTGGCACTCAAAACCGAGTTAGAAGTATCCTCAACGGATAGCAAAGAATATGCGGATTCGATGGCTACAGCTTTAGGAGTGCATTTACTGCAAAGATATGGAGATAAACAGCCTAGAGTCAAAGAGTACCAAGGAGGATTAACGCCATCGCAGTTAAGAACGATTGTTGAATATATTCAAGCTCATTTAGATTGCGATCTTAGTTTAAATACTTTAGCAAGCTTGATTCATATTAGTCCTCACTACTTTGCTAGCCTTTTCAAACAATCAACGGGAATATCGCCACATAAATACATTATCCAATGTCGTTTAGAACGAGCCAAGCAGCTATTACGGCAAGATCTAGCAATTTCTTTTATCTGCCAATCAGTGGGTTTTAAAAATCAAAGTCATTTCACCAAAGTCTTTCGCCAGCATTTTAAAATTACGCCTAAAGCCTATCGAGATTTATCCTAAACGATCGCAAAAATAGAGCGGAAGAATAGAACAATTTTTAGAAGAATCGGCAAGACGGTAGGGTAGCAAATCCTTAAACTAAGCATTAGTTAGAACTCTAGGAGATGTTAACTATGGTCATGCAAATTATTTATCTCATTCTCGCCATACTCGGTTTCGCCTTACCCTATGCACAATTAATTCCTTTTTTTATGGATCATGGCTTTGATCTCTCGCTATTTTGGTCAGAGCTATTTGTAAATCGCATCTCCACCGATTTTGCTTTTGATCTGCTGGTTGCTTCAATTGTATTTTGGCTGTTTGTTTTTAGGGAAGGAATAAAACTGCAAATGAAATTTCTCTGGCTTTATATTGCTGGTAATTTACTGGTCGGTTTGTCTTTTGCTTTGCCTTTATTTCTTTTAGCACGTTCGAGAAAGATAAATCGCTTTTCCCCATCCAGTTTAGGAACAGAGATCGGCAGGGAAGCAGTATGAAGGCTGCATTGAGATTAAGCAAATGGCAGATAGTCAAATATGCAGCTATATTTATCGCCACCGTATTTACCTTTATACTCTTGGTTAATGGCGTAGATGAGGCTAGCTTTAGGATTGCAATTAGATTTACCGCCCGTTCTTCCTGTATCTTATTTTTACTTGCTTTCTGTGCCTCTCCCTTGCGTCGTTTAGCTCCGAGTTCGATCAGTAATTGGCTGATACAAAACCGTCGTTACTTTGGATTATCAATGGCGATTTCTCATGGCTTCCATGCTTTGGCAATTATCGGCGTAGCGGTTTCAACCTCAGAAAATATGATACGAGATAACCACTTAGCCACTCTCGGCTATGTTTTTATTATCTTGATGAGCATCACTTCTTTTGAGCGTTCTGCTGCTGTTTTAGGCAAACGTCTCTGGCGCATCCTGCACACAGTAGGTATGTATTACCTCTGGCTATCTTTTGTTACTGGCTTTAGTGAAAGATTAACTGAATCCTGGTTTATTTATTCGCCTTTTGTTATTACGTTGATTTTGGCGTTTTTGTTGCGCTTTATTCCGAGTAAGAAGCCTAAATTTAGACTTTGAATAAATTAAAACAGAAAGGGGATAGAGTAAAAGTATCAAAGAAATTGTTTCAAAACTTCTTGCGTTTCCGCTCCTGTTTTTGTCCAACTAAACTTTTGAGCCTGCTGTAGACTTCTTTGTTGCAGTTGCGATCGCATTTCAGAATCTTCTGCTACGACTAACATGGCTAAGGTGATTTCTTCCGTTTGATGTGGATTAACTAAAAGTGCTGCATCTCCAGTAATTTCGGGCAGGGAAGCGAGATCGGAAGTGATTACAGGGGTTCCACATGCCATTGCTTCGAGTACAGGTAGACCAAAACCCTCCCAGAGAGTCGGAAATACTAGAGCGATTGCGTTACTAATCACAACGGGTAACTCTTCATAGTCGAGATAGTCAAGCCATTTGATGCGGTGAGCTATGCCCAATTCTGATGCCTGCTGCTGTAGTTGGGGAGTAAAACGGGGGTCAGTAGAGCCGGCGATCGCCAAATGGTAATCTTGAGTTGGGATGGCTGCAAAAGCTGTAATTAGACCAGACAGGTTTTTATAGGGATCGGAACGACCAAGATAAAGAAAGTAAGGGTTCTCTAGTTTATGATCTGCGTCTCGGGGGTAAAAATTAGTGCGATCGTATCCGAGTAGAATTGGCGTAATTTTGTTGGCGGGAATGCCGTAGTAACTTACTAAATCGTTGGCAGTAGCTTGGGAGTTACAAATAATATGTTCTGCCTGTTTTAAAACCAAGGGAACAGCGTAGCGGAAATAGTTTGTGAGGGGAGAAGTCCAACGAGGAAAACGAAGAGGAATCAAATCGTGGCACATCACCACTGAGCGAGCCTGACTAAATAGGGGTGCTTCAGGGATGGGAGAATAGATTAATTCAGCATTTAACTCTTGATAAATCTTCGGTAGCTGTAGCTGAGTCCAGAGCAGACGTCGTAAATGTCCCTGACTACCTTGAGCGGGGGTCATATTATCGGCAATTCGATAGCGATCAAAACCTGAAAATTCGACTGCGGATAACAGAGTCGGCTGCAGACTTTCTAAACTACCAATTATATTTTGAGCGTAAGTAGCAATGCCCGTCGGGCGATCGAACAAAACAGCCAGATTTATTAACAGGGGATTAGACATTCAATAATTTAGATACTTAATAATTCCTTAAAAGCACTCTTTAAGTCTGCTGCAGATTTAGTATAAGCCAACTCACAATCAAATAATCTACCTACAAAGCTTAAAAAAAGTGTTTAACTGGGAACTATATTTGTGGAGTCATCATATAAGAGGAGGAGCTAGTGTCTTTAAATTGGATCAAATCTCTGGTATCAGTATCTTTTGGTCTATTGATCTGGGATACGGGAGTGTTGGCGCAAGAATCTCCTCCGACTATCGATCGCACTGAAGAATGTGAGCTATTGGTTGTTGGTGGTGGATTATCTGGGGTTGCTGCTAGTTATGAAGCACTGCTGGCAGGTAAAACAGTCTGCATGACCGAAATTACGGATTGGGTAGGGGGTCAAATATCTGCTCAGGGAACTTCCGCTTTAGATGAAAGAACAACTCAGCGTTCTAAGCTGTTTTTTCCCCGTGGCTACCTCGAATTTAGAGAGCGTATCGAAGAATACTATGGGGAACTAAACCCTGGAGACTGCTGGGTCAGCGAATCTTGCTTCCTACCCAAAGATGCCAACGAAATAATGTGGGAGCAGCTAGAGGCAGCAGAAAAAAAAGGTGGAGGCAAACTCAAGTGGTTTCCCGCTACGGTAGTCAAAGATTTGACAATCGAAAAGATTGCGGGAGAAGGAACTGGCAAACAGATTACCAGCGCCGTAGCCATTCAGCATCAGGCGACGAATGAGTATCTGCCTTTAAATACCCTGCCACTATCCAGCACCATCGAAGATGCCTATAGCTATGAAAATTCAAGTAAATTTAGCAAAGAAATAATTCGCTTTGTTCCCGCTAATACTTCTGACACAGCAGCTGATTGGTATGTAATTGAAGCGACGGAAACAGGAGAAATAGTTGGTCTGACGGACGTTCCCTATCGTTTAGGAGTCGATCCTCTTTCTTCTTACGAACCCTCTTCTTCTAGTATTGAGGGCGATCCCTACTGTACCCAGGGGTTTACCTATACCTTTGCCATGGAGTCTACGGAAGAACCTCAATCACACCAAGAACCTACTTTTTACAGTCGCCACAAAAACTACT
>JBCBEA010000299.1:0-5619 GCA_038529195.1 Cyanobacteria bacterium J06600_6 | reverse complement strand
TTTACCTTTTGAAAATACGACGCAGTCAGTAGGGCAAATTAGTTTTAGCCAGCCGATGGAGTTATTAGCAGTAACAGCGACCAATACAGTCAGCGCCAAGCTTGATCGCTGGTATCTATCCGCAGCAGAGGTAGTTAGCATCAATCCCCCTAATTCAATTCATCAAAGCAGTAGAAAAAATATCCTCAATCACGGCTTTTATGCTTTGGGATGTGCCTATGCTGGATTGGATATTCTGGAGAACATAGCCCAAAAAAAACAGCTAGATTTTGTACACTCATCGTTCAAGTGTTTGCAACAGGAGGTTAAAACAATAGAGCAACAGGCTCTTAATTTTATTACCAACCCAGATACAGCCTACGAACAGAAATTACAACTTCGAAGTCAGGCGATCGCTTTAGCTCAACGCTGTAGTTTGGCAGCCGTTACCGCCTCCAGTGGCGCAGCTAACTATCTTTATTCTAGTGTGGGCAGAGTCTATCGCGAAGCTCTGCTATTTACAGTTTCAGGACAGACTATTGACGTCATGGCAGCTAGTCTAAAAAGCTTAATTAGAGATAGCTAAACCAAGAAAAAGCCACAGCTGAACCGTGCCAACTGTGGTCTTTCAACCTAGCAAGAAGCTAGGTATAAATATTAAAGAAAAGTGATTTTAGAAAGTGAAAGTAGTTCTCAAGACACCAATTAAAGCATCTTCATCATCTTCGTCACCGTTAGGATTGATTAGATAAACGATACCTGGAGTAATAGAGATGTTGTCGTTGAACTGATACTTGTACAGACCCTCGATGTGTATAGGAGCATCTTCAGTATCTTCGTCACCGTCTCCATCTGCATCAACGGTAGTATCGCTGATATAAGGTTCTACACCCACAAATAGAGAAGCGAGGTTACCTTCTTTACCCAAGTCAGGGAAAGATAGACCAACACCGTAGGAGTAAATTTCAGCATCTTCATCACCAACAGCCTGTTGAGCATCGGTTAGCATTCCAAAAGCGTTGAGCGCAACAGTATCGCCCAGTTGGAAAGCAGCTTCTACACCATAGGAGTTAGTGGTAATTTTGCCATCGAAGGGACTTCTGGCACTAGCTGTACCGACACCCAAATCGAAGATTGTGTTGTCTCCCGCGCCAAATTGACCCAGAGAGTAGGTACCCGCAACCTGAAGCTTATCATCTAGTAGGCTAAGAGTTACCTGACCTAAAGCGGAATATTCTTCGTTGAATAAACCACCATCACCAGCTTCAAAAGGATTGGCAGTATCACCACCAAAATAACCAGCGCTTACGGTTAAGAAGTCAGTTGCTGCAAAGTTGAAACCAACACCACCACCAGCAGCTAAACCAATTTTATAAATTGGGCTAGATTCAGCAAAGCTAGAAAGAGAACCTGATGCACCAGTGAAGGAATCTAGATAGGGACTCAAAGTAGGTGCAAAGTCAGCCCAAAGTGGGAAGGCTGCGGGAAGATAAACATCGATTTTTTCACCGATGGGGAAGTAGTAAGCTAACCAACCGATTTCAACGTTGTTGCCGTTATCGAAGTTGTAGGTCAATGCTCCTGTATCGAGAGGAACATCTGCTCCGTCAGCATCTTCAGTCTGGAAACCGAAGCCTGCATTACCTGCATCTATACGAGTGTATAGAGCATCTTCTCCGAAGAAACTAGAGACGAAAGCTAGGCGAACTCGATCTTGAAAAACAATCTCGTCGTTGTCGCTAGTATTAAACTCGCCACTAATGCCAAATACTGCTTCCCCTTCCAGTTTGGTAGTAGTAGAAAACTGACTGTCTTCTAAAACCGCAGTACGACTTTCGACTTCGTCTACGCGACCACCAATTGTTGCTAGTTCGGCTTCGAATTCTTGACCGAGACTATTAATCGTATCTAGATCAGCTGGATCTACTCCACCATCTTGAGAAGCGATTAAACGCTCAATTTGGTTCAAACAGGAGTTTAAACCCGCAGCAAATTCATAGCGAGATAGAGGCTGATTACCACGATAAGTTTGGTTAGGGAAACCAGAGATACAGCCATAACGATCAACCAGGCTGCGTAGAGCTTCATAAGCCCAGTCTGTAGGAGAAACATCTCGTAGCTGGTTAACGTTAGTTACCTGATTGTTAGAAGTTGTACCTGTACCTTCTTGACTGTAACTATTGATGCGCTGTAGCAGCTGAGAATTAGCTGCTGCGTCAGGAGTTGATTGAGCAGAAGCCTGTAGCTGCATTCCCAGCACTAGACCAATCGCTGCGGGGGAAGCCAGCAGCAAGTTACGTATTAATTTTGACATTATTCTCACACCTAAAAAAGAAATTTTGGATCGCATTTATATAGCGATCACCTTATGTTAACTTTTGGTTAATTCATCAGGCAATATCAAAATTAACAACGAAACCACTTTTATTTTGTATCCTACGATACTTTTTCAGGATGGTGTCAGCAGTTACTGAAATTACAGCCTAATTTGACTTTTAGTAGTCTATGACATATGACACAAAAAACAGTATTTTTCTAGCTACTAACCCAGTTGACTAAAGTTCTGACAGGAAAGCCGGTGGCACCTTTATTATTAATTCCGCCAGGGCTATCTGCCCAAACAGGACCAGCTACGTCTAAATGCATCCAGGGAGTGTCTTTGATAAACTGCTTGAGAAATAGAGCAGCGGTGATTGAACCTCCTGCGCGAGGTCCGGTGTTTTTCATATCGGCAATCGGTGATTTTAGACCCTCAAAGTACTTATCTTCGATCGGCATTTGCCAGAATTTTTCCCCAGCAGACTCCGCAGCCGTCTTCATTTCCGTTGCTAAAGCCTCGTCGCTAGTCCACAAGCCAGCAATATCATTACCAAGAGCAACGATACAGGCTCCTGTTAAGGTGGCTAAATCGACGATCGCATCTACTTCTAGAGTTTCGGCATAGACTAAAGCATCGGCTAAAGTTAATCTGCCTTCGGCATCAGTATTATTAACTTCAATTGTTTTACCATTTGAGGCTGTGAGAATATCACCAGGACGCATTGCGGTGCCGCTGATCATATTTTCCGTTGCGGCACAGATAAAGTGAACTTCTGTATCGGGCTTGAGTTGAGCGATCGCTTTGGCTGCCCCTAGAGTTGCTGCACCACCACCCATATCCATTTTCATGGTTTCAATCCCACTACCGCTTGGCTTTAGGTTCAGTCCGCCCGAATCAAAAGTTAAGCTTTTACCGACGATTGCGACCTTACGTTTGGCTGTACCCTCAGGCTTATAGGTCAGATGAATAAACTTGGGTGGAATCACCGAAGCTAGCCCCACACCGATATATGCACCCATTCCTTGCTCGAACTGTTCGCAATCTGCCTGTTCGAGAATCTTGATTTCTAAGCCATAGTCTTTCGCTAGCTGCTGTGCGGTTTCCGCCATTGTTACGGGAGTTACTTCATTAGCAGGTGCATTAACCAATTCCCGAGCCAAAATTACACCATCAGCAATTGTGGTTGCTTTGGCGATCGCCTCATCTTGTCCTCCTAGACCAATTAGTTCGATTGTTTCTAGCTTGGGTGCTTTTGATTCTGGCTCAGATTTAAAGCGATTATCTTCATGTAGAGCCAAAATAATTGCTTCCGTCATTGCCTGAGCTACGTCTGAGGCTGATACTGAGCCGTTAGGTAGATTGATTCCGAGAGTTTTCTCCTTTTTAGCCAAACGGGCGATCGCAGCAGCAGCACTACGCCAGCTATCAAGCTTAAGGTCTTCTGGTTTACCTAAACCAACTAGTACGATTTTGCGTACGGGATTTTGACCGCCTACGCGACTGGAGGCAGTACTTCCCGCTTTACCTTCAAATTCTTCATCGGCGATTAGCTCCGAAATTGTTCCCCCTAGCTTTTTGTCTAGGGTTGCCAAATCGCCAGATAATTCCGTTTCACCCTCGGCAATACCAACTGCCAATAAATCACCGGTCCAGTCTAATAATGCATTGTTGGTTGCTTTAATTTGCATCCTTTTCTAATCGATCCTTTATGTGAAGTAACTATATGTCAGTTTATCTATATAGCGATCGACTCCACAAGCAAGATTAATCTTAGTAGAGAAACAACAATAATGTTTGTTAAACATATTGATTTTTAGAAATTAGCGATCTTCCAATCAAAACTAAATGTGATTTAACTGCACATCTAAATCGGGGCGTAAAGCCTGAGCCTTGCGTAAATAGCGATGGACGATCGCCGATTGCGAGACGGAAGTATTGACCTGAATCAAAACGCGAATACAGCGCTTGAGACTACCCTCCACATTCATTTGCTGAAGATCGATTAGAGGAACACAATCCCATCCAGGTCTATTTCTGGCAGCAGCAGCAGGAAACATTGCGTCGAGGTCGGTAGTGACGGTAAAAAAGACACAAACAATGTCCTCGGGTCGAAATAAGTTATGAGTTTCTATTTCCGCAATCAGCTCATGAACTGCATCACCCATGGCAGTAGCCGTATTTTCAGCTACCGTTGTTGCCCCACGAATACCTCTTACCTGCCACTCAACCATTTAATTATCCCTAAATTTTATATTTATCTCAAAACACAGATTAATTATCGCAGAAGTTTCTGAAAGCCAGACTTAAAGAAGTCCTTAATCATCTGTGGACATCCTTAATAAAAGCTTATGGGAACGATCTTCGATTGACAAGATTAATGTTTAGGGACGATAGAGCCATAGAGGTAAACCACTGGTCGATAGCTCAAACTGGAGTTCGTCGATCGCCATGGCAATTCCCGACTTTGTTTGACTTCTGCCAGGAATAAAACGGTTGATAAAAGGTTTTGGCTCTTCAATATTAAAACACTCGGTTTTATCTGGGTCTAATCCTGCTAACTCGGCTGCCCAACGGCGAGCATCTTCTTCTGTACCCAGGCGATCAACTAAACCTAATTCTAAAGCCTGTTCTCCTGTAAAGACACGACCATCAGCAAAAGTCCTGACTGTTTCCTCTTCCAAACCTCGTCCCTTGGCGACGGTAGCGACAAACTGACCATAGCTACTATCAATTAGCTGCTGTAAGATATCCTCCTCTTCTTTGGTAGTGGGACGATCAAATGCCAAAATGTCTTTATAGGGTCCTGATTTAATCACCTTAAAAGAAACGCCTACTTTATCTAATAAACGTTCAAGATTGTTACCTCGTAAAATAACCCCAATGCTGCCGGTGATTGTGCCTGGGTTAGAAACAATGTGCTTTGCCCCAACACCGATATAAACACCTCCCGAAGCCGAGATATTGCCATAGCTAGCTACTACTTTAATGTCTTTCTCTGACTGTAGTCGCTGTAGAGCATTGAATATTTCATGAGAGTCGGTTACTGTGCCACCAGGAGAGTCGATGCGTAACAGTAGAGCTGGAAACTTCTTCTCTTCAATTGTTTTAAACGCTTTTAAGATCTGTTTGCGAGTTTCTGAAGCGATCGCCCCAGTAATCTCAATGCGTGCAATTTGTTTTTTCTTGCGATTAAACGGCCAAATCATTAAAAGTTATCCGTAAAGTTAGGTTAAAAGGAGCGATAAATCTTGTTAGCCTCAATCTGGCTGCTTGGAATTTACCCCTCGTTGAATTTTAACCGATTGTCATGGTTCTGTATG
>JBCBEA010000298.1:0-5626 GCA_038529195.1 Cyanobacteria bacterium J06600_6 | reverse complement strand
GTTTTAAAGGAGTTCTTTCTTTACCCTGCTGGTGTCTGGATTGTGGCATGACGTAAATTTATGGTTTCGCGATCGATTAAAGAAAAAAATGGTGCAGCTTCGGGTATTTTTAGCACTGCTTTAGCAGCAGAGCGAGCATTTTCGAGGTTATCCCAAATTACCGCATCAATCCATTCTCCATTTTCTCCCGCAAAGTGTCTGTCGATAAATCCTGGCATAGTAGCCAAGATTGGTGTCAGTTTTAAAGCTCGGTCGATAATGGTTGCATCACTCGTTCCAGATGTAGACTTAAATGTTACTAGCTCCAGTGTTTGCATTGCTCAATTCCTTCTAATTACAAGTTTTGAAACAAGATTCGAGCGAACATTAGGCTCGATGGTATTTTCTCGTGCCATTTTATTATACACGTATAATAAAAATCTAGAAAAACAAATGAAAAATAACCATAGTAGTTCTTGCTAGCGATCGCACTTCCCAAACTTAAATTACAACATTGTCATTGAAAATCCCCGCTAAATGTAATGTCGAACATCTCTAATTTAGTTATTGCCTTATTGCCCGATTGCGAAGCTAGCCGTAGGCATCGCCTATCTTTTAAACAGTTTGACAATAACTTATGTCACTCAAAATTTCTCTTGCCGAACGCATACATAACATAAGCAATCGATTTGCCTTTATCGGTTGCTTATTTCTTTTACCTGGGTTATTGATCTTGACTACGGGTTGCGATCGCTTGACCCACACTAGCAAAGCCGATCGCATATCCCCTAGAGATCCTCAAAATAATTCTCGACCTTCTCAAAAACCACCTGTCCCTGGAGGTGCTAAAAGTGATTCTAGTCGCCCCAAACTACCACAAACTATATCTGTAGATGCTGCAATAGCTAGTAAAGGATCGTTAGAAAAAGAGACTCAATATGTTGGTACGACTTACCCAGTACGAGAAGTATCTTTGCGATCGCGAATTGAAGGACAGGTTATAGATCTAAATGTAGATGTAGGCGATCGCGTTGAGAAAGGACAGGTTTTAGGGCGCATCGACGATTCGATTAATCAACAGACGGTGTTAGAAGCCAAAGCCGAATTAGAGGCATTGCGATCGGAAGTTACCAGTCTTCAAGCGGATGTAAATGAAGGTCTAACCCAAATCGAACAGGCAAAAACTACGCTCAAACAGGCAGAGTCAGATCTTGCTAGATGGAATCAATTGGTTGGGGAAGGTGCAGTTACTCAGCAGTCGGCAGAACAAGCTCAAAATACCAGGGATAATGCCCAACAGACTTTAGAGTCGGCACAACAGCAACTAGCCAATCGCAAGTCGGCAGTAGTAGCAGCCCAACGGCGGGTAGCAGCCCAAGAAGCATTAGTCGCCCAGCAACAGCAAGAACAGTCATTCACTGTTTTGACTTCCCCCGTGACAGGTTCGGTATTAGAACGGACTTTAGAGCCAGGAGATTTAGCTCAGGTAGGAGATGAAGTATTGCAGCTAGGAGACTTTAGCCAGGTTGAGGTGCAGGTGCAGATTTCTGAATTAGAATTAGCCAAGATTCAAGTCGGACAGACGGCGCAAGTACAGCTAGATGCCTTGCCAGATCGAACCATTGCAGGAGAAGTAACGCGAATTTCTTTAGCTGCCGATACGACTGCTCGTATAGTTCCCGTTGAGGTGACTATTCCTAACAGCGAACAATCTATCGGTAGTGGATTACTAGCGCGGGTTAAATTTGGCGAAGAAAACGAAAGTCAGATTGTCATTCCCGAAACCGCAATTGAAGTAGCTACTACAAATCGAGCCCAAGAAATTAGTACAGATTCTACTAATACAGCAACTATGTTTATTCTTCAACCAGAAGAAGAAAATGCCACAGTTATCGCTCGTGAAGTAACAATCGGCGATCGCGGTAATTCTCAAGTAGAAATTCTTTCTGGACTAGAACCAGGAGAAAAATACGTCGTCCGCAGCAGTGAAGATTTACAGGACGGCGATCGCGTTAATCTTAGCTTTCTCTCGGAAATATCATCTCCCGAATCATAATTTTCTTTGCTTGCTAGTACAGACAAGGCACGCCTTGTCTCTAACAATATGAAATCTTCTCCCCCTTCAAATTTCAATCTCAGCACGATCGCGATTCGCCAACACATCGGCACACTAATGCTTACCCTAACGATAATCGTTCTAGGAGTATTTTTTCTGTTCAATCTCCAGGTGAACTTACTCCCGTCGATTACCTATCCCCGCATTGCTCTGCGGATGGACGCACCTGGGATGTCCCCTGAAGTGGCAGTAGATGAAATAACTCGCACCCTGGAAGAAGGATTGGCTGCTACGGATGGAGTAATGCAAGTTTTTTCCCAAACTCGCGAAGAAGAGATAAATATCGATCTCTACTTTCAACCAGGAGGAGACATCGACCAAGCTTTGAATGATACTACGGCTGCTTATAATCAGGTGCGGGATAGCCTCCCTGATGAAGCCGAAGAACCAAGACTGTTTAAACTCGATCCCACTCAGTTACCAATTTACGAGATGGCACTGACATCCCCATCTTTAGAACCACTGCAATTGCGAGTGTTTGCCGAAGAAGAACTATCGCGGGAACTGTCTGTAGTTGAGGGAGTATCTATAGTAGACATTTCAGGGGGGGTGGAAGAAGAAATTCGGATCTTAATCGACTTCAGCCGTTTGCAAGCATTGGGAGTGGGGCTAAGTGATGTGCTTGACGAGCTAGAAGAAAATAATCAGGATATTGCTGGCGGGAGAATTTATGGCGAGTTTGAAGAACCTTTGACCCGTGTAATCGGTCGCTTTGAAAATGCCGATGACATTAAGGCTTTGTCTTTTGAGGTAGAAGACGATACGGAAGATGACACTTCTACCCGCCGTGTATATTTGCGGGATTTTGCCCAGGTTATCGATGGTCAAGAAGAGCAGCGACTTTTTGTGACTCTTAACCAACAGCCTGCGGTTAAAGTCAGCATTCAAAAGCAACCCGAAGCCAACACTATTGAAGTTGTCGAAGGCATTCAACAAAAACTAGAACAGTTAAAAAGCTCGGGACTAGTTCCTGAGGAGATGCAGATAGTTTCTACTTACGACGAATCAGTCTTTATTAGCAACGCTATTCGTAACGTGACCAATGCTGGTTTAATCGGTGCGGGATTAGCTGCGATCGCTGTATTGTTATTTTTAGGTTCTCTGCGTCAAACGGCAATTGTAGTTTTAGCTATTCCTTTGGCAGCAATGGCAGCAATTATTTTAATGAAGCTATTTGGTTTATCCCTCAATATCTTTAGTTTGGGGAGTTTGGCAGTGGGAGTAGGGATTGTAGTGGATAACTCCATTGTAATGTTAGAAAATATTGCCGAACGGGCGGGAATGACCCCAGGGAAGGATGCGAAAACCAGACTTAGTTCCCAACAGCTAAAGTTAACGGCGATCGCGGGTAGTCAAGAAGTAGAATCGGCGTTAGTGGCTTCTACTAGTACTAACTTAGTAGCAGTATTACCCTTCTTGATGATTGGTGGCTTTATTGCCTTGCTGTTTAATGAATTGGTGCTAACCGTCAGTTTTGCGATCGCTGCTTCAATTTTGGTAGCTACCACCACCGTACCCATGCTGACATCGCGCCTACTCTCCATCCCCGAATCCAGCAATATCGGTCGCTGGGGGTTTTTAAAAGCCTTTAATCGTCAATTTGAAGCTGCTAGCAACTATTACGGTATTTTACTCAAAAAAGTTTTAGATCGTCGGCTAATTGTCGTTGCCCTAACCTTTCTACTACTCGGTAGCAGTAGTATAGTTGCGATCGTACAAATTCCCCAAGAGATTTTACCTCAAATCGACACAGGGCAAGTAGAACTGTCGGCACAATTCTCTCCAGGCACTCCTTTAGCCACCAATCGTCGAGTCATGGCAAAAATGGACGAGATCTTACTCGCACAGCCAGAGACAGAATATACCTTTACTACGGCAGGGGGTTTTTTATTCGGTAGCAACACCAGCGAAAATTCTCAACGAGGTTCTAGCACTGTCACTCTCAAGCCCAATGCTGATGCAGAGGATTTTGTATCGCGGATATCGGCGGAATTAGAGGCGCTCAACCTGGTTGATATTCGCCTGCCCCCCAGGCTTGGTTCGGTTAGGGGCTTAATTTTAAATAACTCCCCCGTTCGTGGGGCTGACGTGGATGTCATCCTTCAAGGTGAAGATACTCAATTGTTGGCACAGACAGGACAAGAGGTGTTAGAAACCTTGTCACAGCAAGCCACCCTATCTACGTTTCGTCCCGATGCCGACTCCCAACAACCCGAAATGCAAATTCGCCTCAATCGCGAACGGGCTAGCGAACTTAACTTAAATATTCAAGACATTGGCGATGCCTTAGAAACTGCCACCACTGGTTCTGTTCCCACCGAACAACAACGGGGCAATCGCTTGGTAGATATCAGAGTCGAGCTAAACAACGAATCCATTATTCGTCCTTCTCAACTAGCCCAAATTCCTTTATTCACTGACGATAATCGCTTAGTATGCATGGGAGATGTGACCAACATTGAATATGGAGAAGCCCCCAGCCAGATCCAGCGCATCAACCAGCAACAGGTATTTTTAATGGCTGGTAATCTCAATGAAAGTGTCAATTTAAGCGATGCTCTAGCAGAAGTAGAAGAAATATTTGAAGATATCGACCTTCCAAAAGGAATTAGCCGTCTCCTCAGTGCTGCTGCCGAAAGCAATCGAGAAATTCAATCGTCTTTTACTGTTTTAGCTGGACTAGCAGCATTTTTAGTATTCGTCGTGATGGCAGTACAGTATAACTCCCTCATCGATCCTCTGGTAATTATGTTTACCCTACCTCTGGCACTGGCGGGAGGAATTTGGGGACTATTTCTAACTCAAACAGCGATCGGTATTACGGTAATTGTCGGAGCAATTTTGCTAGTCGGGATAGTAGTTAACAACGCCATTATCTTAATCGAACTAGCTAATCAAATTCGTGAACGGGAAAAATGCGATCGCCTTACCGCAATTCTCAAAGCAGCACCCCAAAGATTACGCCCAATCCTGATGACTACCATCACTACCGTAATCGGGATGTTTCCCTTCGCTTTAGGCTTGGGACAGGGGGGAGAATTTTTGCAACCATTAGGAATTGTCGTCTTTTCAGGTTTGGCATTAGCAACTCTATTAACTCTGTTTATTATTCCCTGTTTTTATCTCTTGCTACACAATCTGGTAGATAGGGTTTGGAGTAAAAGGCGATACTTAGTTGATTGATTATAAAGATGTTTTATATAATCTGTATACCATTTAGCGAGAGGAAGATTAAAATAACACAACGAGTTTTTTGATATGTATGAGAAATACTTTGCTTCCAATCATTCCAGCACTACTAGGTTTTAGTATTTCTACTATTTGTTTGATAATTTATGCAGTTAATAAAAATAGAAAAGGAATTTTGCTTTTGACAATAATTTCTATCTCGTCTAGTTTTATATTTCAAATGGCTTTTGACTTGACGATTGAAAAAGCAGATCTCATTAAAAACTTTGCTGATAAATATCAGAATGTTTTTCACATTCCAATATTTACAATAATTGCGACAACAATTGGCATATTCCTAGG
>JBCBEA010000297.1:0-5633 GCA_038529195.1 Cyanobacteria bacterium J06600_6 | reverse complement strand
CCTACATGCGGCTAAAGCCTTTGTGCCTTACCAAACCTATATGTAGCATTCTTTTTTAGATTTCATAATACATATACAGGCACATTAGTCGCTTGAATAAACATGTCTATCCTAGTATCTGAAATGACTATGCTATTTTCGATGGCAGTTTCGTTAGCATGGGAAGCGATGCGTACGGCTATGCTTTGCAAATCGCCGAAGTTGGTTGAATTAACTCATTAATTACGTAAGCTCCTTCTATTGGTTCTGTCGTGAAAGTATCGCCAATGTTGATTACTATTAGTTCCGCACGGTAAAGATTTGCAACCACCGCTTGTTATTCAGCGGTGACGCGATCCCATAGTCGAACGATCACCTTTCAGAAATCAAATTACAATATTGTTATCAAGAACTGCTGCAAAACGTAATGTCGAGCATTTCCAATTTAGCTGCCTGCTTTTTGCTATGCGATTTAGCGATCGCTTCTCTCTTTCTAAGCTAGAAACAATTTATGTCGCTCAAATTTTCTTTTGCCAAACGTAGCTCAACTAACCGATTTGTCTGCTTCGCCTGCTTAGTTGTTTTTCCAGGATTGTTAATACTAACCACAGGCTGCGAAAGTGTATCTCCTATAAATGAGCAAAGCGATTCTCCTTCTGAAAAATCTCAGACTATAGCTGTGGATGTAGCGGTAGCAAAAGAGGGTTCACTAGAACGGGAAATCCAGTACATTGGTACAACTTTTCCTGTGCAAGAAGTATCTTTAAGATCTCGTGTAGAAGGACAGGTATTAGACCTGAAAGTAGACGTAGGCGATCGCGTAGAAAAGGGACAGATATTAGCCAGAATAGACAATTCCATTAACAAGGCTAGCGTATTAGAAGCAGAGGCAGAATTAGAGGCATTGCGCTCGGAGGTAACTAGTTTTAATGCCGATGTAAGTGAAGGTCAAACTCAGGTAAAACAGGCAAAAATCGCACTACAGCAGGCAAAAAACGACCTAGTTCGCTCGAATCAATTGGTAAAAGAAGGAGCAGTTACCAAACAGTCAGCAGAACAGGCTCAGAATGCAGTGGATAATGCCCAACAGGCTTTAGAGTCGGCACAGCAGCAGGTAGCCAATCGCTCCTCGGCAGTAGTAGCAGCCCAAAGACGGGTAGCAGCCCAATCAGCATTACTGGCTCAAGAACAGCAACAAGAGTCATTCACCGTCTTAAGATCTCCCGTAACGGGTTCGGTATTAGAACGAGTTTTAGAACCAGGAGATTTGGCTCAGGTAGGAGATGAAGTGTTACAGCTAGGAGACTTTAGCCAGATTGAGGTTCAGGTAGAGATTTCAGAGTTAGAACTGGCAAAGATACGGGTCGGACAGACAGCACAGGTAAAATTAGATGCTCGACCAGAACAAACCATCATAGGAGAAGTAACCCGAATCTCCCTAGCTGCCGATACGACTGCTCGTTTAGTTCCCGTTAAGGTAATCATACCCAATACAGATCGACGAATTGGTCGAGGATTATTGGCGCGGGTCAATTTCAGCCAGCAAGGCAGTTTTAAAGTTGTTATTCCCGAAACGGCGATTCAAATAGGAGCACAAGCAACAGAAATTAGTAATGATTATGGTGATACTGCAACCATTTTTATCATTCAAGGAGAGGGTGAAAATACTACAGTTACAGCCCGTGAGGTGAGGCTAGGCGATCGCGCCAATTCCCAGGTAGAAATTATCTCTGGATTAGAACCAGGAGCAAAATTTGTGGTTCGTAGTAGTGGAGATTTAGCAGAAGGCGATCGGGTTAATCTTAGCTTTCTTTCTGAATAAATTCCCCAAAAGCAATATAGAGAAAAGATCTAAGAAATTATTAGTTAATAAGTATGAAGAGTATCTCAATCGCCAAAAGTTGTCATATCTTTCAGATTATCTATAACTTTCTATTCTGGGCTTATCTCTGTTTTATCCCAATTTCCCATCGCAAATCGGGCAATTAAAGGAAACTGAATCCAAAAGGAGAAATAAAAAAAAGTGAGATACCAATATCGAAAAACAAAGGATAAATTATCTCCGCCGATTAAGACAATAAATACGTAGTCATAGATAAACAACGGCAATGTTAAATAGAGTGCTAGCCACAGGGAATTTCTTAAATAATTCTTGTTATCAATTAACTTCAAAATCAGTGGTGTTAAAGGAATATATAGGATAGTAACGGCGTTGCAGATTATGATTTTGGCAGCAAAGCTCCAGCTTTGATAATAGTCAGGCAACCCAATTAAAACAAAAATTCCCCACGTTATAAAGCTCATTAAAAGTAATAAGAAGTGCGTTCTAAGTGGCAAGGTTTTCATTATTATTCAATCAAGAAATATTAAAAGCATTTTAACTGAATTCTATCTAACAGTTTCCCTCTGCTAATGAAATTTGTATATTCACCATGAAATCTTATCCCTCGTCAAATTTCAGCATCAGTGCGATCGCTATTCGTCGCCATATCGGCACTTTAATGCTTACCCTGGCAGTAATTGTCATTGGCGTATTTTTCCTGTTTAACATTCAGGTAGATCTGCTTCCTTCTATTACCTACCCGCGTATTGGCTTACGAGTTAATATTCCTGGTATTTCCCCAGAAGTTGCGGTAGATGAGGTGACTCGACCTTTAGAAGAAGGACTAGCTGCTACAGAAGGAGTATTACAGGTTTTTTCCCAGACTCGCGAGGGACAGGTAAGGGTAGATCTTTACTTTCGACCAGGGGGAGACATTGACCGCGCTTTGAATGATGCGACTGCTGCCTACAATCGAGCAAGGTCGAGTTTACCAGATACGATCGCAGAACCCAGACTGTTCAAATTCGATCCCTCCCAGCTACCTGTTTATGAACTGGCACTGACATCTAAATCTTTAGAACCTCTAGAATTGAGAGTTTTTGCTGAGGAAGAATTAGCGCGAGAACTGGGAGTCGTTGCAGGCGTAGCCGTAGTGGATGTTTCTGGGGGAGTAGAAGAAGAAGTTCGGGTCATCGTTGACTTCAATCGTCTGCAAGCCTTGGGAATAGGACTAGATGATGTGCTTAATAAATTACGAGAAACTAACCAGGATATTTCTGGGGGACGCATTTTAGGAGAACTAAATGAGCCTTTGACCCGTGCTGTTGGTCGCTTCCAAAATGCAGCCGAAATCCTCGATCTTTCTTTTAAAGTAGATGATGACTCAGAATCAGCTCGTCGTGTATATCTAAGAGATTTTGCCCAGGTTATAGACGGTCAGGCTAATCAACGCATTTTTGTAACTCTTAATCAGCAGCCTGCAGTAAAAATTAGCGTTCAAAAGCAGCCCGAAGCTAATAGTATTCAAGTAGTAGAAGGAATCAAGCAGCGACTAGAACAATTAAGAGAGGCAGGAACAGTCCCCGCAGATTTAGAAGTGGTTGCTACCCTCGACGAATCGATCTTTATTGGCAATGCGATTAGTAATGTTGTTGGTGCGGGTTTAACTGGTGCGGGGCTAGCTGCGATCGCCGTTTTATTATTTCTTGGTTCTCTGCGTCAGACGGCGATTATCGTCTCGGCAATTCCCCTAGCAGCCTTGACCGCAATTATTTTAATGAAGCTGTTTGGCTTATCCCTCAATGTATTTAGCTTGGGCGGATTGGCAGTCGGGGTCGGCATTGTAGTAGATAATTCGATTGTAATGTTGGAAAACATTGCGGTGGATGCGGGTATGACTCCAGGAAAAGATGTCCAGACTCGGCTTAATTTCCGTCAGACTATCGAGCGATCAATTTCTAGCAGTCAGGAAGTAGAGTCATCTTTAGTTGCTTCTACCAGCACCAATTTAGTGGCTGTCCTACCATTTTTGCTGATTGGCGGATTTATTGCTCTGCTGTTTAATGAATTAATTCTTACCGTAAGCTTTGCGGTAGCTGCTTCCGTCTTAGTGGCACTAACCGTTATTCCCATGTTGGCATCTCGATTATTAGCAATCCCCAAATCAAGTTCTGTCAGCCATTTTTGGCTATTAAAAACCTTCAATCGTCAATTTGAGGCTGCCACTGGTCGTTATGCTACATTGCTCAAGCAGATTTTGCAACGACGATTACTAGCGATTGGCTTAACTTTTTTACTATTTGGAGGCAGCAGCCTGTTAATTATTGATCGAGTACCCCAAGAGATTTTACCTCGCATCGATACGGGACAAGCTAGGCTTCGCGCCCAATTTCCACCAGGAACACCTTTAGCAACCAATCGCCGAGTCATGGCGAAAGTTGATGAGATTTTGCTCGCACAGCCAGAAACAGAGTATACGTTTACGACTGCGGGGGGATTCTTGTTTGGTAGTAACACTAGCGAAAATCCTTTACGAGGCTCAAGCACCATTACTCTCAAACCAGATACAGATGTGGAAGCCTTTGCTTCGCGAGTAACACAGAAATTAAACCAGCTAAATTTAGTTGATATTCGTCTGCGTGTTAGCCCTGGATCGGTTAGAGGCTTAATTTTAAATAACTCTCCCGTTGGAGGGGCAGATGTGGATGTCATTCTTCAAGGAGGAAATGCTCAAGTTTTAGAACAGGCTGGGGCAGAAGTTTTAAAAATCTTGGCACAACAGGCGACCCTATCTAGATTTCGTCCAGATGCCGATCCTACTCAGTCGGAAATTCAAATTCGGCTCGATCGCGAACGAGCTGCCGATCTAGACTTAAGCATTCAGGATGTCGGCGATACTATCACCACCGCAATTACTGGTTCAGTTCCCACACAGCTACAGCGGGGTAATCGTCTGGTTGACGTGAGGGTAGAGCTTAATGAAGAGGCAATAAATCGTCCGTCTCAGCTAAGGCAAATTCCGTTGTTTAGCGAGGATAGCGATCGCCTGATTCGCTTGGGAGACATTACTCAAATTGAATCAGGACAAGCCCCAGGAGAAATTCAGCGGATCAATCAGCGACAGGTATTTTTAATTGCAGGGAGTCTAAATGAGGATGCTAATTTAGGAGATGCTTTAACGGAACTAGAATCAATCTTTAAAGAGATCGAACTGCCAGAGGGAGTTAGTCGCTTGCCAAGTGCTGCTGCTCAAAGTAATCGGGAAATCCAGTCTTCTTTTGCTGTTCTTGGTGGGCTAGCAGCGTTTCTAGTATTCGTTGTCATGGCAGTCCAGTATAATTCCCTAATCGATCCTCTAGTAATTATGTTTACCTTGCCCCTAGCCTTAGCAGGAGGTATTTGGGGACTATTTCTAACTCAGACAGCGATCGGCATTACGGTCATCGTTGGCGCAGTTTTATTAGTGGGGATCGTAGTCAACAACGCCATCATTATGGTAGAGCTTGCCAATCAAATTCGAGAACGGAAAAAATGCGATCGCACTACGGCAATTCTCCAAGCAGCACCCCAAAGATTACGCCCCATCCTCATGACTACCATCACCACCGTAGTCGGTATGTTTCCTTTAGCATTAGGTTTAGGACAGGGAGGAGAGTTTTTACAACCATTAGGAATTGTCGTTTTTTCAGGATTGGCATTGGCAACCCTATTGACTCTATTTATAATCCCCTGTTTTTATGTGCTGCTTCACAATTTAGCGAACGCAATCAATTTTAAGGCGTTGCTGATTTAAAGTATGAAACCGCAAAGTAATCTGTTCGTAGCTCTAAGC
>JBCBEA010000296.1:0-5633 GCA_038529195.1 Cyanobacteria bacterium J06600_6 | reverse complement strand
TTGACGAAGTCTTAACTTCAGATTTTTTTTTGAGTAGCATTAAAGGCAGATAATTAAATGCCGAGGCTTCAGACAATTGTTCAGCATAAGCCAACGTTGAGTAAAAAGTAAGCCTTGTCTAGCAATCAACTTGAAACAACGCCAAATGCGGAAGAAAGCCTAAATGAAATTGAGTCTCCCGATATCCCGGAGGATTCAATGGATGAGTATTATCAGCTTAAGCAAAGTTTGCTGCTGGTAACCTTAATTATTACGGCGATTATTTTTGTGTCTGTTTGGATCGTGTATTCATTCAATACATCCCTTAATTACTTATTAGGGGCTTGTGTGGGCATAGTTTATCTAGGAATGTTAGCCAGAGAGGTAGAAAGAATAGGCGCTTCTAAAAAGGGTGTCGGTTCAACTCGGCTGGCATTATTAGCTGGCGTAATTATCGTTGCAACACAAATGCAACAACTGCAAGTCATTCCAATTTTTCTCGGTTTTTTGACTTATAAAGCTGCCATCATTTTCTACGTGCTGCAAACAACCCTGATGCCAGCCGAAAAGTAGTCTGAGGTAGTAGTCAATTAGAGCAAAAGATTAGGATGTGACGCTCGATATCTGGGAAAAACATCGACAAATGGAAATTTTAAATAATTTTAATTCACTCTTTACATTTCCCATTGCTTCACTAGAAGTAGGTAAGCATTTTTATTGGGAAATAGGCGGTTTAAAATTACATGGTCAAGTTTTTCTAGCTTCCTGGTTTGTGATTGCTCTTTTGGTAATTGCATCTTTCTTGGGATCGAGAAAAATCCAGAGAATACCCAACGGTATGCAAAACGTCATGGAGTATGTCCTGGATTTCATTAGAAATTTGGCAAAGGATCAGATCGGCGAAAAAGAATATCGCGACTGGGTGCCGTTTGTTGGCACTTTGTTTTTGTTCATTTTCGTATCCAACTGGTCTGGGGCATTAGTTCCTTGGAAATTGATTGAAATTCCCGATAGCGAACTAGCTGCACCAACGAACGATATCAACACCACGGTTGCTTTGGCTTTACTTACCTCTGCTGCATATTTTTATGCGGGAATTAGGAAAAAAGGTCTAGGCTACTTTGCAGGATATCTAGAACCAACGCCAATTCTTGCACCATTTAAGGTTTTAGAAGATTTTACTAAGCCTTTATCCCTCAGCTTCCGTTTGTTCGGAAACATCTTGGCAGATGAATTAGTAGTAGCTGTATTAGTACTGCTTGTTCCACTTTTCGTACCGCTGCCGCTGATGGTTTTGGGATTATTTTTAAGCGCAATTCAAGCACTTATTTTTGCAACTCTCGCTGCTGCCTATATCGGCGAAGCGTTAGAAGAACACCATTAACAATCCAGTTTAGTGTTCGCTTATTGGGTCGGTCGTCACCCAGTAGATCGCCAGCATCAATGTGCATGCGATCGCCATCAAAGCCGATCTTTTATTTAATCAACAACTCACAATTAGTTTAAAGGAAATAAATCATGGAACCTATCGTTGCTGCTGCATCCGTAATCGCTGCTGCTCTTGCTGTTGGTCTAGGCGCAATCGGTCCTGGAATTGGTCAAGGTAATGCTGCTGGACAAGCTGTAGAAGGTATTGCTCGCCAGCCCGAAGCGGAAGGTAAAATTCGCGGTACTCTACTACTTAGTTTGGCGTTTATGGAAGCGTTAACTATCTATGGCTTGGTAGTATCCCTAGTATTATTATTCGCTAACCCCTTCTCATAAGCTTTTATCGCCCGAATTAGTTCGATTGAGTTCAATTCGGGCATTTGTATTGCAGCATTCTTAATCGACAACATATAGCCAGAAAACCTTGGTGGTTAGATCGCCTAATTTGTATCTAGGTACTAATGTAATGGTCAAAAACAGGGTTAAAAAGTAATGACATATTATTCTATTTTCTTGGCAGCCGCCGAAGCAGCCGCCGAAACAACCGCTGAAGGGGGTTTGTTTGACATTAACGCCACCCTGCCTTTGATGGCACTTCAGTTTTTAATACTGATGGCAGTATTGAATACCCTACTCTATAAGCCTTTGGGTGCAGTAATAGATAGTCGAACCGATTATGTTCGCAACAGTCTAAAAGATGCTCGCGAGCTAAAGGAAAAGTCAGAAATGTTGGCAGCGCAGTACGATAATGAACTGCGAGATGTTCGCCGTGAGGCACAGGGTATTATTGCTGATGCGAAAGCAGAGGCGGAAAAAATCACAGCCAGCAAAATTCAGGCAGCACAGCAAGAAGTAGCAGCTCAAAAGCAGCAGGCTGCTGATGAAATTGAGGCTCAGAAGACAGAAGCAATGAAGTCTTTAGAGCAACAGGTCGATACTCTAAGTGATCAAATTTTAGAAAAGCTATTAGGAGCAGAGTTAGTTAGCTAACTTGCAGACGCTGACTCGCACAGGCTGTTTTTTAGCGATTGACTTGAAAAAGAACGCTACACTTAACGACTGGCAATATAGCAGCAGAGCTCAAAGGGTTTATATATTCTAATTCTTTCTCTAAATATTTTAGATAGTCTTGGTTTTTCGAGATGTATAAGAATGGCTGAAACCCGAATGCTTAGAGATCGAAGCCGATAACTTTCAAAAATCAATTTAACCTTAAACAGTACGGATAAGAAGTAAAGATAATGGGAACTTTTTTCCTGCTTAACGCGGAGGCTGCGGCAGAAAGCGGTTTTGGATTCAACTTTGACATCATCGAAACCAATCTGATCAATCTGGGAATTATTCTTGTACTCCTCAAAGTTTATGGAGGCAAAGTACTTGGCAATATTCTCAGTGAAAGACGCGCCAAAATAGAAGCAGAAATCAAATCAGCCGATGCTCGTGCTAAAGAATCTAAAGATGCTTTGGCAGTAGCGCAAAAAAATCTTAAAGAAGCTCAGGCGAATGCGGTAAATATTCGCTCAGAAGCTGAAGCTAATGCTGAGAAAGCAAAGCAAGCAATCCTGGTCAAAGGAGAGCAAGAAGTCGAAAGGCTCAAAGCTACTGCTGCTGCTGACTTAAGCTCAGAGCAGGAACGGGCGATCGCTCAGTTGCGCTCAAAAGTCGTAGAAATGGCTTTAAGTCGAGTCGAATCCCGCATGGGAGAGGTGCTAAACGACGACAAGCAGCGTCAGTTAGTTGACCGTAGTATCGCCAAACTAGGAGGATAGTTAAATGGGTGGAACTCTAGTCAATAGTCAAATCAGTGAACCCTATGCTCAGGCAATTATGTCCTTAGCGCAGCAAGAAAGTCTAACCGATCAGTTTGGTGAAACTTTCCGTTCGATAGAATCTTTATTGTCAGAGTCGAAGGACTTCAAGGACTTTGTGATGAATCCCGTAATTAAAAACGAGGATAAAAAGTCAGTACTGAAGCAAGTTATGAGTGATGCCAATCCCTACTTGGTTAATTTCATGATGCTGTTAGTTGATAAAAGACGCATAGTTTTTCTGGAGTCAATCGCGGAACAGTATTTGAACCTCTTGAGAAAGCTCAATCAGACTGTATTAGCAGAAGTTACTTCCGCTCAAGAATTAACCGACGAGCAGAAAGGCAACATTGTTGACAAGGTTAAAAATATTGTCGAGGCTCGCGATGTTGAGTTGAAGGCAAGTGTGGACTCCAGTCTAATTGGTGGAGTCATTATCAAAGTTGGCTCGAAAGTAATTGATGCCAGTCTTAGAGGTCAGTTACGTCGCATCAGCGTCAGCCTCAATCAGTAATATTTTTCGTAAATCAAGCACAACTAATTATTTATAGCTATGGTTAGCATTAGACCAGACGAAATAAGCAGCATTATTAAGCAGCAGATTCAGTCTTACGAACAAGACGTACAGGTATCCAACGTTGGTACTGTACTTCAAGTTGGAGACGGGATTGCGCGAGTATACGGGTTAGAGCAGGCAATGGCAGGAGAACTGCTGGAGTTTGAAGACGGTACGGTTGGTATCGCTCTTAACCTAGAGGAAGATAACGTCGGTGCGGTACTGATGGGTAACGGTTTTGGTATCCAAGAAGGTAGTACTGTTAAAGCCTCTGGTAAAATCGCTTCAATTCCCGTTGGCGACGCTCTTATTGGTAGAGTAGTTGATTCTTTAGCAAAGCCTCTAGATGGCAAAGGTGACATCAACACCGATCAGACTCGTTTGATCGAGGCAATGGCTCCTGGAATTATTGCCCGTAAATCAGTTTGTGAACCAATGCAGACAGGTATTACAGCAATCGACGCCATGATTCCTGTCGGTCGTGGTCAGCGTGAGTTGATTATTGGCGATCGCCAAACGGGAAAAACTGCTGTAGCAGTAGACACAATCATTAACCAAGCTGGTGAAGATGTGGTCTGTATTTACGTAGCTGTCGGACAAAAGGCTTCTACAGTTGCTCAGGTAGTTGGCACTCTCGAAGAAAAAGGCGCAATGGACTACACCGTAGTTGTTGCTGCTAACGCTAACGACCCTGCAACCCTCCAGTATCTAGCTCCTTACACGGGTGCGGCGATCGCGGAATATTTCATGTACAAAGGCAAAGCAACCTTGATTGTCTTTGATGATTTGACCAAACAGGCTCAGGCTTACCGTCAAATGTCCTTGCTTCTTCGTCGTCCACCCGGTCGTGAAGCATACCCTGGAGATGTATTCTATCTTCACTCTCGCCTACTCGAACGCGCAGCAAAATTGAGTGACGAGCTTGGTGGTGGTAGTATGACTGCTCTCCCAATTATCGAAACACAAGCAGGTGACGTATCCGCCTATATTCCTACCAACGTAATTTCAATTACTGACGGTCAGATCTTCTTGTCTTCTGACTTGTTTAATGCTGGTTTCCGTCCTGCAATCAACGCGGGTATTTCAGTATCCCGTGTAGGTTCTGCAGCTCAAACTAAAGCGATGAAGCAGGTAGCAGGTAAGCTTAAGCTAGAATTGGCTCAATTTGCCGAACTAGAAGCGTTTGCGCAATTTGCTTCTGACTTGGATGCAGCGACTCAAAATCAGCTAGCCAGAGGGCAGCGTTTGCGTCAGATTCTCAAGCAGGCTCAAGGTGAGCCTCTATCCGTAGCTGAGCAGGTAGCAAAAGTCTATGCTGGTCTAAATGGCTACTTGGATGATGTCCCTGTGGATAAAGCCAGTGAATTTGCTACAGGTTTACAAGAATATCTAGGAAGTAGCAAAGCTAGATACGGCGAAATTATTGCTACTGAGAAAAAGCTAACTGATGAAGCGGAAACTCTGCTCAAAGAAGGCATCAACGAATTTAAACAGTCCTTCATGGCAGCAGCGTAACGAAAAGGGATGAGGGATTAGGGATGAGGGATTAGGATAACCTTCCCTCTTCAATCCTCATCCACAGGGCATTCGTCCAGGCGCGTCCTATAGGCGCTTACCTGCTTTCGCAAGCTGTTCCTTCATCATTCATCCTTTAAAATAATGGCTAACTTAAAAGCGATTCGCGATCGCATCGCGTCAGTAAAAAATACTAAAAAAATCACCGAAGCAATGCGCCTCGTTGCTGCTGCTAAAGTGCGTCGTGCTCAAGAACAGGTAAACTCTACTCGTCCTTTTGCCGACAGTTTGGCACAGGTGCTTTATAACATTCAGGGTAAGCTGCAGTTTGAAGACGTAGACCTACC